>NZ_DKJX01000115.1:0-14739 GCF_002454935.1 Massilia sp. UBA6681 | reverse complement strand
GTTCGTCAGCAGCAGAGAAGCGAGATTATGCGGTGTTGTGCGTTTATCGTCAATCCCCTCTGTTTCTCTGTCGCTGTCGCTGCTTTGAAAGCTGTGATGTGCGTCGAAGAAACGAGACTATAGCAAAGCGCGGCGCGACTGACAACGCCTGCGACTATGTTATCGTCGCGTTTTTTCCACCTTATCTCCCCGGCAATGCTCCTTCCCCATATTACGCCGACTGCCGATGCCGTCCTGTCGCAGGCACTGCTCGATGCCATCAATAACAAAACCAAACCGCTCGGCAGCCTGGGACGCCTCGAAACCCTGGCCACCCAGCTCGGCCTGATCCAGGGCACGACGCGCATCCGGATCGCGGATCCCGCCATCCTGGTATTTGCGGGCGACCATGGTGTCGTGGCGGAAGGCGTATCTGCCTATCCGCAGGACGTGACCTGGCAAATGGTCGAGAACTTCCTGGCCAATGGCGCCGCCATCAATGTATTTGCCCGCCAGAATGGCTGTGCGCTGCATGTGATCGATGCGGGCGTCAACCACGACTTCGGCGCGCGCCCCGGCCTGCACGACCGCAAAATCGCCAAGGGCACGCGCAACTTCGCCGCCGAGCCGGCGATGTCGCGCCAGCAGCTCGAGGCCGCGCTGGAGCATGGCATGGCATTGGCGCGCGACCTGCCCGGCACCGTGGTCGGCTTCGGCGAGATGGGCATCGGTAACACCACCGCCGCCGCCGCGATCATGCACAAGCTGACCGGGCAGCCGCTGGAGCAATGCGTAGGAGCCGGCACGGGCCTGTCGTCGGACGGCATCCGGCGCAAGCAGCAAGTCATCGCCGCAGCCGTGCAACAACATGCCGGGGCCGACGACCCGCTCGCCGTGCTGACCACCTTCGGCGGCTTCGAGATCGCCATGATGACAGGCGCAATGCTCAAGGCCGCCGAGCTGCGCAAGGTGCTGCTGATCGATGGTTTCATCGTCACCAGCGCCTTGCTGGTGGCCGCCCGCCTGCAGCCGGCGATCCTCGACTACTGCGTGTTTGCCCACGCATCGAGCGAAAACGGCCACCGCCTGATGCTCGACGCCCTCGGCGCCCAGCCCCTGCTGCAGCTCGGCCTGCGCCTGGGCGAAGGCACCGGCAGCGCACTCGCCCTGCCCCTGCTGCATGCGGCCGCCAACTTCCTGAACGAGATGGCGACCTTCGCCTCCGCCCAGGTCAGCACCGGCGCAAAGTAAAGACCATGCAGCAGCTGCGCCTGTTCTTCATCGCGGTCCAGTTCTTCACGCGCCTGCCGATCCCGCGCTGGGTCGGCTTCGAGCAGGAATGGCTGCACCATGCGTCGCGCTACTTCCCGCTGGTCGGCATCGTGGTGGGTGCGATCGCCGCCGGCGTGTACGCTGCCGCTGCACTGGTGTTTCCCGCTCCGGTCGCGGCAGTGCTCTCGACCTCGGCGACCATCTATGCCACCGGCGCCTTCCACGAGGACGGGTTCGCCGATACCTGCGATGGTTTAGGTGGCGGGATGACGCGCGAACGCTTGCTCGAGATCATGAAGGACTCGCGGGTCGGCGCCTACGGCGCCATCGGCGTGGTGTGCATGCTCGGCGCGAAGTGCAGCACGCTGGCGATGCTGCCGCCAGCCAGCGCCATCGGCGCCCTGCTGCTCGCCCATCCGCTGTCGCGCCTCGCGGCCACGTCCCTCATCTGGCGCATGGAGTATGCGCGCGCCGAAGGCAAGGCCAAGCCGCTGGCCGAACGCATGACGACAAGCGAATTCACGATCGCATCCGCCACGGTTGCGATCGCCGCCGCCGTCTTGCTGGCGACCGGCGCGCTCGACCTGCGCGCCCTGCTTGCCGCGCTCGTCGCGGGTGTTGCTGCGACCTGGTGGCTGGCCCGCAAGTTCGCGCGCCGCATCGGCGGCTATACCGGCGACTGCCTCGGCGCCGTGCAGCAGCTGGCCGAGGTCCTCATCTATCTTGCCGTGCTGGCCACGCTCGGTCACGGCGCCCTCGCATAAGGATGCAGCTGATCCTGGTGCGCCATCCCCAGCCGGACGTCGCGCCCGGCCTCTGCTACGGCAGCGCCGACGTTTCGACATCTATCGAAGCGATCACGCAGGTCGCCACCACGCTGCGTGCGGCCGGCCTGCCCGGGCGACTCCCTGTCTACGCCAGCCCGCTGGCACGTTGCGCGACCCTCGCCGCGGCGTTCGACGTCCCGGTCACGCTCGATGCCCGCCTGGCCGAGATGGATTTCGGCGCCTGGGAGATGCGCGCCTGGGACGCCATCCCGCGCGCCGAGGTCGACGCCTGGGCCGCCGACCTGCTGCACTACCGCCCCGGCGGCGGCGAGAACGTGTTCGAGGTGGCCCGCCGCGTCGCCGCATTCCGACAGGCGCTGCGGCATCCTGCGGCGCTCGTCATCTGCCACGCCGGCACGATCCGCCTGCTGTCCGCCCTGCACGCCGGCGGCGGCATCGAACAGGCCGCGTTACGCGCCGCCGCCAGCGCCCACCGCATCGGCTACGGCGAAGTCATCGTGCTGAAAGACTGACAACGCCGCGCGACCCTGCGTATAATGGCGGCGTTTTG
Source organism: Massilia sp. UBA6681 (assembly GCF_002454935.1). Taxonomy (NCBI): domain Bacteria; kingdom Pseudomonadati; phylum Pseudomonadota; class Betaproteobacteria; order Burkholderiales; family Oxalobacteraceae; genus Massilia; species Massilia sp. UBA6681. The sequence continues at coordinate 12,150 of NZ_DKJX01000115.1, read as the reverse complement.
GTGCCCGCGGTCGTGTACACGACCGCAGTTAAACGGGAAACACGAAGCCCTTCAACAAGGCCAACGTGTGCTGCCCCCGCAACGGTAAGCAAGTGCCGCGCTCGAGGTTCGAGCCACGCGGCAAACCGTCTTCCATGACCACTGTGCGAACGCATGGGAAGGTCGGACGGCCACACTTGCCAGCCCGGATACCGGCCAAAAGGTGGAAGCGTGCCATCGGCGCGCTTCTGATCAATCTGGCCTACGGGGACGTCGGCTGGTTGTCTTTTGATTGAGCTATTCATGAACTTTCCTGTAACACGGCTTGCGGCCGCGCTGTCGCTCGCATTCGCCCTTGCTGCGCCCGCAGTCGCCCAAACCCTCGATTCGGTCATCGTCACCGCCAACCGCATGCCGCAGCGCGCGGTCGACGTGATCGCCGACACCACCGTGATCCATGCCGACGAGATCGCCCGTTCCGGCGCCGGCTCGGTGGCCGACGTGCTGCAGCGCCAGCGCGGCATCGAGATCACCCGCAACGGCAGCGCCGGCGCCTCGACCAGCGTATTCCTGCGTGGCGCCAACAGCAACGGGGTCGTGGTCCTGCTGGATGGCGTGCGCATCGGTTCGTCCACCAGCGGCGTCGCCGCCTGGAATGCGGTGCCGCTCGGCGCCATCGAACGCATCGAAATCGTCTACGGCCCGCTCAGCACCCTGTACGGCGCGGACGCGATCGGCGGCGTGATCCAGATCTTCACCCGCAAGGGCGAGGGCGGCCCGGTCGTCAACGGCGCGGTCGGCGCCGGCAGCAATGCGACGCGCCAGCTCGACGCCAGCGTGCACGGCGCGGCCAATGGGCTGCGCTACGCCTTCGGCGCCGGCCATGAAGAGTCGGACGGCTTCTCGGCCACGCGTCCAGGCGCCTTCGGTTTCAATCCGGACGACGACGGCTACCGCCGCCGCAACGCCAACGGCCAGCTGTCCTATGCGCTGGCCCCGAACTTCGAAGTCGGCGCCCAATTCCTGCACAGCGAGCTGCGCGCGCAGTATGACAGCGGCAGCGCCGCCTACGACGTCCACAACGAGCAGGACCTGAACACGACGGCGGTCCATGCCACCGGCCAGTTCAGCTCCGCATGGCGCAGCACCCTGCAGTACGCGCGCTCGGACGACAAACTGGGCAGCTTCACCAGCAGCGCCCCATCCGGCGCCAGCCAGATCGACACCCGGCAGGACGAGCTGACCTGGCAGAACAGCATCGCGCTCGGCCCCGACACCCTGCAGCTGCTCTACAGCCACCGCAAGGAGGAAGTGGAATCGAGCGCCACCGCGGACCTGTCGCGCTCGCGCAGCACCAACGCGTATGCGGCCGTCTACTCGGCCAGGCGTGGCGCCCACCTGTTCGATGTCAGCGCCCGCCATGACCGTTCGTCGGTGTATGGCAGCAAGAACACCGGCGCCGCCGGCTATGGCTACGACTTCGGTTCCGGCCTGCGCGCCACCGCCAGCGTCGGCACCAGCTTCCGCGCGCCGACCTTCAACGAGCTGTACTACCCGAACTACGGCCTGCCGACCAACCGTCCGGAACAGGGCCGCAACCGGGAAGCCGGCCTGCGCTATGACGCCGGCAACGTGCAGTTCGACGCCACCTGGTTCCGCAACCGCCTGACCGACATGATTGTCTCCGCCACGCCCTGCCCGGGCCGTGCCGGCAGCTGCGCCTACAACGTCAACCGGGCACAGCTCGAAGGCGTGACGGTGGCGGCCCGGACGCGCGTCAGCGGCATCAACCTGCGCGGCAGCCTGGACTGGCAGGATCCGAAGGACCTCACCACCGGCAAGCAGCTGGCGCGCCGCTCGAAGAAGCATGCCAGCTTCAGCGCCGACAGCAGCTGGGGCGTGCTCAAGGCCGGCGCCGAACTGCAGCTCTCCGGCGAGCGCTTCGACGATGCCGCCAATCGCAATCGCCTGGGTGGTTACGGCCTGCTCAACCTGTACACTACCTGGCAAGTGGCGCCGAACGTATCGCTGCTGGTCCGCCTCGACAACGTCGCCGACAAGCAGTACGAGCTGGCGCGCTACTACGGCACCAGCGGCCGCACCTGGTTCGCCGGCCTGCGCTACGGCGTCCGCTGACCAGGACGCCACCAAGAAGGAGACCCATGCATCACCCCGCTCAAGCGCAGCGTCAACGCGCCATGCTCGTCATCGGCGCCCTGCTGCTGTGCGCCATCGCCAGCCTGCTGTTCTCCGGCATGACGGGCTCGATCGCCGTGCCGCTGGCCGAGATGCCGGACGCCCTGCGCCAGCTGGTGCAAGGCGAAAGCTCGCTGGCGGCCTCGCTGCTCGAGCTGCGCGCCGGCCGCGCGCTGACGGCCTTCGTGACCGGCGGCGCGCTGGCCCTGGCCGGGGTGATGATGCAGGCCCTGCTGCGCAACCCGCTGGCCGACCCCTATGTGCTCGGCATTTCGGCGGGCGCCTCGGTCGGCGCCCTGCTGGCCCTGCTCCTGATGGCCAGCGCCATCGTGGTCGACATGGCGGCGCTGGCCGGCGCGGTGGGCGTGTCGATGCTGCTCTACCTGCTGGCCCGGCGCGACCTGCGCAGCGGACTGGCGCTGGAAGCCGGCACCTCGATGCTGCTGCTTACCGGCGTGATCCTGTCCTCGGCCTGCATGGCCCTGGTGACCCTGATGCTGTCGATCGCCCCGGAAGGCCGGCTGCGCAGCATGATCTTCTGGATGATCGGCGACCTGGCCGGCGCGCCGCTGCGCCTGGCGCCGTGGGTGGTGCTCGGCGCCGCCCTGCTGTACGCCCTGCGCAGCGCGCGCGCCATGAACGTGGTCGCGCTGCATGCGGAAGCCGCGGCCACGCTCGGCATCCGCGTCGGCAGCCTGCGCAAGGGCCTGTTCTTCGTTTCCGGCGTACTGACGGCCAGCGCCGTCACCAGCGCCGGCTCGGTCGGCTTCGTCGGGCTGATCGTCCCGCACGCCTGCCGCTTCGCCTTCGGTCCCGACCACCGGGTCTTGATTCCGGCGGCGGTGCTGGCCGGCGGCAGCTTCCTGGTGCTGTGCGACACGCTGGCGCGCACCGTCATCGCGCCGCAGCAGCTGCCGGTCGGCGCGATCACCGCGATCATCGGCGCACCGGTGTTCCTCTACCAACTGCACCGTTTGCGGAGGTGAGATGATCCGGACCGAACACCTCGACCTCAAGGCCGGCAGCCGCCTGCTGGTGCGGCAGCTCGACTGGGCCGCCCGCCCCGGCGAATGCTGGAGCATCATCGGCCGCAACGGCGCCGGCAAGAGTACCCTGCTGCGCACCCTGGCCGGCCTGCATCGTCCCGATGCCGGCGCGGTATTCGTCGGCGGCCGCGCGCTCGAGGCCTGGGCGCCGGAAGAACTGGCGCGCGAGCGCGCCTTCCTGGCGCAGTCGCGCCACGATGCGTTTTCGTACAGCGTGATCGAGACCGTGCTGTCGGCGCGCCACCCCTACCACGCCGAACGCTACTGGGAAGGCAGCGACGACCACCAGGCCGCCATGCGCGCCCTGGAGGCGATGGAAGTGGCGGACCTGGCCGCCCGCGACGTGCGCACCCTGTCCGGCGGCGAGCGCCAGCGGGTCGCCATCGCCGCGCTGCTGGCGCAGGACACCCAACTGTTGCTGCTCGACGAGCCGGCCAACGCGCTCGACCTGGCGCACCAGGTCAGCAGCATGGCCCTGCTGGCCGGCCTGTGCCGCGAGCAAGGCAAGACCGTGGTCATGATCGGCCACGACCTGAACCTCGCCTACCGCATTTCCACCCACGCGCTGCTGTTGATGGGCGACGGCCGCTGGCAGGCCGGCCCGGTCGACGACACCATGCGGCCGGCGCTGCTGGGCGACTACCTCGGCCACCCGATCGAGATGATCGAACACGGCGGCCGCCGCATATTTCTCCCCCATGAGGCTAGCGTATGAACGAGATGACCCAAGAAGAGACTGCTGCATTGAACGAGCGCCACCGCCAGCGCATGGAACGCAAGAAGGCCGTCATCGACGCAAAAATCGCGGCGGCGGACAAGGAAATCGGCATCGTCATCGTCAATACCGGCAACGGCAAGGGCAAGAGCTCGAGCGCCTTCGGCATGGTGACGCGCGCGCTCGGCCACGGCATGAAGGTCGGCGTGGTCCAGTTCATCAAGGGAGCCATGTCGACCGGCGAGGAGAAATTCCTGCGCCGCTTCCCCAATGAAGTCAGCTTCCATGCGATGGGCGAAGGCTATACCTGGGAAACCCAGGACCGCGAGCGCGACATCGCCAAGGCCGGCGAAGCCTGGGAACAGGCCAGGCGCTTCCTGCAGGACCCGGCCTACGGCATGGTGGTGCTGGACGAACTGAACATCGCGCTCAAGTACAAATACCTCGACGTGCACACGGTCATTGCCGACCTGCTCGACCGTCCCGTCATGCAGCACGTGGTGGTGACCGGCCGCGCGGCGCCGCCCGAGCTGGTGGCGGTGGCCGACACGGTCACCGAGATGAACGTGGTCAAGCACGCCTTCAAGGCGGGCATCGCGGCCCAGGCCGGGACGGAGTGGTGATGGACCGGGATGCGGGGGCGCGCGCCGTGCTGGTCGCGGCCATGTCGTCGGGCCAGGGCAAGACCAGCGTCACCGCCGCGCTGGCGCGCAAGCTGCTGCGCCAGGGCCTGCGCGTGCGGGTGTTCAAGTGTGGACCGGATTTCATCGACCCGATGCTGCTCGAACGCGCATCGGGCGCGCCGGTCCATACGCTCGACCTGTGGATGGTCGGCGTCGAGGAATGCCGGCGCCGCCTGCACGACGCGGCGCGCGAAGCCGACGCGATCCTGATCGAGGGCGTCATGGGCCTGTACGACGGCTCGCCCTCGGCGGCCGACCTGGCGCGCGAATTCGGCGTGCCGGTGCTGGCGGTGATCGATGCCTCGGCCATGGCCCAGACCGCGGGCGCGGTGGCGCGCGGCCTGCGCGACTACGGTCCCGTGCGGCTGGCCGGCGTGGTGGCCAACCGCATCGCCAGCGAAGGCCATGCGAACATGGTGGCCTCGTCGCTGCGCGACATTCCGCTGCTCGGCTGGCTGGCGCGCCAGGACACGCCGCTGCCGGAACGCCACCTGGGCCTGGTCCTGCCCGGCGAAGTCAAGGGGCTGGACGCCCTGCTCGACAAACTGGCGGACGGCCTGCGCTTCAACGAGGATGCCTGGAACGCCCTGCCTCTCATGGCGCAGTCCGCGCCCGAGTGGCAGGAGGTCGAGCGCCTGCTGGACGGCCGGGTGGTCGCCATCGCCCGCGACCCGGCCTTCTGCTTTCTCTACCCCGCCAACCTGGACCTGCTGGAAAGGATGGGAGCCCGCCTGCGCTACTTCTCGCCCCTTAGGGATGAAGCGGTGCCGATTGATTCCGACGCCGTCTTCCTGCCGGGCGGCTACCCGGAGCTGCACTGCGCGGAGCTGGCGCAGGCCGCCAACTGGCAATCGTCGATCCGTGCGGCGCACGCACGTGGCGTGCCGATCCTGGCCGAATGCGGCGGCATGATGGTGCTCGCCGACGGCCTCACCGACCAGGCAGGGCAGCGCTGGCCCATGGTGGGGCTGCTGCCGGGCGAAGTGCACATGCAGCCGCGCCTGGCCGGCCTCGGCGCACATGCCATGCCGACGGACCAGGGACCGGTGCGCGGTCACAGCTTCCACTATTCGCGCCTGGAGCCCGCGGCGCCGGCGCAGGCGCATACCGTCAAGACCGGCAACGGCGCACAGGGCGAAGCCGTGTACCGCATCGGTTCGCTCACCGCCTCCTACTTCCACGCCTACTTCCCGTCCAACCCGCCCGCGGTGGCCGCGCTGCTCGGCGGGGGTAAGCCATGAGCACTAGCCTGGTGCTGGGCGGCGCACGCTCCGGCAAGAGCGCCTATGCCGAGCGCCTGGCCCATGCATCCGGCAAGGAAGTCGTCTACGTGGCCACCTCGCGCGCCGGCGATGCCGAAATGGCGGCGCGCATTGCCCACCACCGCACCCGCCGCCCTGCCCATTGGCACACGGTCGAAGAAGAGCTGGGGCTGGCGGCCGTGCTGAGGGAGCATTGCAGGCCGGGACGCCTGGTGCTGGTCGACTGCCTGACGCTGTGGCTGAGCAACCTGATGTTCTGCGACGGCCGCGCGTGGCCGGAGGTGGGCGAGGTGGCGCTGCCGGAACGCTTTCACCAGGAGCGCGCGGCGCTGCTGGACTTTCTCGGTGCCGGGGCCGAAGGCGACATCGTGTTCGTCTCGAACGAAGTCGGCATGGGCATCGTGCCCTGGGGCGCGGTGTCGCGCTGCTTTGCCGATGAAGCGGGCTGGCTGAACCAGGCGGTGGCCGCGCACGCCGACCGCGCGGTGTTGGTGGCGGCCGGACTGCCGCTGGTGCTGAAGGGCGCCGCATGCTGAGCGGGCTGTCGCTGCCGCAGCTGGCCGGCCTGCTGGCGGCGGGCGTCCTGCTCGACCTGCTGCTGGGCGAGCCGCGGCGCTGGCACCCGCTGGTCGGCTTCGGCCAGCTCGCGCAAGCCATCGAGCGCCGCCTGAACCGCGGCGCCCTGCCCTTCCTGCGTGGACTGCTGGCCTGGCTGCTGGCCGTGCTGCCCTTGAGCCTGCTGGCCTGGCTGGCGGCGGCGCATGCCGGGCTGTGGCTGCACGCCCTTCTCCTGTACGCCTGCATCGGGCTGCGCAGCCTGCGCGACCATACGATGCCGATCGTCGACGCGCTGCGTGCCGGCGACCTGGAAACGGCGCGCGCCCGCACGTCCTGGATCGTCAGCCGCGATACCCACCAGGCGGACGAAGCCGACCTGGCAAAAGCCGGCGCCGAGTCGCTGCTCGAGAACGGCAACGATGCGGTGTTCGGCACCCTGTTCTGGTTCCTGGTCGGGGGCGGCGCCGGCGCCGTCCTGTTCCGTCTGGCGAACACGCTCGATGCGATGTGGGGCTACCGGAACGCGCGCTTCCATTTGTTCGGCCGTGCGGCCGCGCGCATCGACGATGCGCTCAACTATGTGCCGGCGCGGCTGACCGCACTGTCCTACGTCCTGCTGGCGGGCGCCGGCCGCGCCCGCGCCTGGCAGTGCTGGCGCACCCAGGCGCACGCATGGAGCAGCCCGAACGCCGGGCCGGTGATGGCAAGCGGCGCCGGCGCGCTCGGCGTCTCGCTCGGCGGCGCCGCCGTCTATGACGGACAGCTGGAGCAGCGGCCGCCGCTGGGCGCCGGTCCCAAAGCCACGGCAAGCGACATCGTACGCGCATGGCGCCTGGTGCTGCATACGACCCTGCTCTGGCTCGGCCTGGCCTGCGCGGCGGCGCTCATTATCCTGGTATGGGGGCGGCATGCTTGAACACGGCGGCAAGCTGCGCGAGGCCGCGCGCCTGTATGGGCGTGACGACTGGATCGACCTGTCGACCGGCATCAATCCGCACGGCTATCCCGCACCCACCCTGCCTGCCGATGCCTGGCACCGCCTGCCCGAGCCGGATCCGGCGCTGGCCGCCGCGGCCTGCGCATATTACGGCGCGCCTGCCCTGTTGCCGGTCGCCGGTACCCAGGCCGCGATCCAGGCGCTCCCCCGGCTGCGCGCACGCGCGCGGGTCACGGTATCCAGCCCCTCGTATGCCGAGCACGCGCATGCCTGGCGACAGCAGGGGCACGTGTTGCGGCTTGCCTCCTATGCGGATCTGGACTGCGCGATCGACGGCAGCGACGTCGTGGTGGTGGTCAATCCCAACAACCCCACCGGCGAGACCATCAGGCCCGAACGCTTGCTGGACTGGGCCGCGCGCTTGGGAAAGCGCGGCGGTTGGCTGGTGGTCGACGAGGCCTTCGGCGACACCGATCCGGCACTGAGCGTCGCCGCCCATGCGGGCCAGCCCGGACTGATCGTCCTGCGCTCGGTCGGCAAGTTCTTTGGCCTGGCCGGGCTGCGGCTGGGATTCGTCGGCGCCGACGCCGCCACGCTGCGCGCGCTCGACGACATGCTGGGTCCATGGGCCGTGAGCGGTCCGGCGCAGGCGGTGGCCGGGCAGGCGCTGAGCGACCTCGACTGGCAGCGGCGGACTTTCGCACAGCTGCAGGCGTCCGGCCGGCGCATGCGCAGCCTCTTGGCGACGCATGGCATCCGGGCGGAAGGCACGCCGCTGTTCCACTGGTGGGCACAGGCGCAGCCGGAGGCCTTCCACACGCATATGGCGGAGCGTGGCATCTGGTGCCGCCTGTTCCGCGAGGCCGGGCGCGGCATCCGCGTCGGCTTGCCGGCGGACGAAGCGGGATGGCAGCGTCTCGACAAGGCACTTCAAGAATGGAGCAATGGATGAGACTGATGATGGTCCTGGCAACGGCGCTGCTTGCGCCGGCCGTGGGCGCGGTGACGGTGCATGACGACGCGGGCAATGCGGTCACGCTCGACAAGCCGGCGATGCGGGTGATCTCGATGGCGCCACACGTGACGGAAACCCTGTTCGCGGCGGGCGGAGGCAGCCGCATCGTGGGCGCGGTCAACTACAGCGACTATCCCGAAGCCGCCAAGAGCATCCCGCGCATCGGCTCGAACCGCGAGATCGACATGGAACGCGTCATCAGCATGAAGCCGGACCTGATCGTGGCCTGGATGCACAACAACTCGGAGCGGCAGATCGAGATGGTGCGCAAGCTGGGCGTGCCGGTCTTCCTGAGCGACCCGCAGAAGCTGGAAGGCATTCCGGACAACGTCGCGCGCCTCGGCCAGCTGATGGGCACCCAGGCGGTGGCCGATCCGGCCGCGGCGGAGCTGCGCCGGCAGCTCGCCAGCCTGCGCAGCCGCTATGCCGGCCGCCCGACCGTGCGGACCTTTTATCAAGTGTGGGACAAGCCGCTGTACACGCTCAGCGGCCGGCACATCATCACCGACGCGCTGCGCCTGTGCGGCGGCGAGAACATCTTCGACAAGCTGACGGTGACCGCGCCGATCGTGTCGATCGAGAGCGTGCTGCAGGCCGATCCGGAAGCGGTGTTCGGCACCGCCGAGAAGAACTACGGCGGCGTCAACCTGTGGAAGCCGTATGCGAGCTTGACGGCGACCCGCAATGACAACCTGTTCACGGTCGACGGCAACCTGCTCAACCGCGCCGGTCCGCGCATGATCGCCGGGACCGCCGTCCTGTGCGAGAAGCTCGAGCTGGCCCGCCAGCACCGCAGCCGATGAGCGCCCTGCCCTTCCGGACCCTGATGGTGCAGGGAACGACCTCGGATGCCGGCAAGAGCACCGTGGTCGCCGCCCTGTGCCGGCTCTTGCTGCGCCGTGGCCTGCGGGTGGCGCCGTTCAAGCCGCAGAACATGGCGCTCAACAGCGCGGTCACGAGCGACGGCGGCGAGATCGGCCGCGCCCAGGCCTTGCAGGCGATCGCAGCAGGCGTCGAGCCGCATACCGACATGAACCCGGTCCTGCTCAAGCCCTCCAGCGACACCGGCGCCCAGGTGATCATCCATGGCCGCGTGCGTGCCGAAATGAACGCGCGCGATTACCACCAGTACAAGACCGTGGCCATGGCGGCGGTGCTGGAATCGCATGCGCGCCTGCTGTCGCAGTACGAAGCGGTGGTGGTCGAAGGCGCGGGCAGCCCGGCCGAGATCAACCTGCGCGACCGCGACATCGCGAACATGGGATTCGCGGAGGCGGTCGACTGCCCGGTCATCCTGGTGGCGGACATCGACCGCGGCGGCGTGTTCGCCCACATCGTCGGCACGCTGTCCTGCCTGTCGGCGTCGGAACGCAAGCGGATCGTCGGCTTCGTCATCAACCGCTTCCGCGGCGACATCAAGCTGCTCGAGCCGGGCCTGGAGTGGCTGGAGGAACAGACCGGCAAGCCGGTGCTGGGCGTCCTGCCCTACCTGCACGGCATGTACCTCGATGCGGAAGACGCGGTGCAGCCGGCGCAGTCGGGCAAGGGGAGCTTTCGCATCGTGGTCCCGAGCCTGCCGCGCATGAGCAACCACACCGACTTCGATGCGCTGCGTGCGCATCCGGACGTGGACCTGCGCTTCGTGCGCGCTGGCGAGGCGATTCCGCCGGCGGACCTCATCATCCTCCCGGGCAGCAAGAACACGCGCGGCGACCTGGCCTGGCTGCGGGCGCAGGGCTGGCCTGCCCAGCTGGCGCGGCACCTGCGCTATGGCGGCAAAGTCATCGGGGTCTGCGGCGGCTTCCAGATGCTCGGCCGTTCGGTCGCCGATCCGCACGGGGTGGAAGCGGAACCGGGCGTGTCGGAAGGGCTCGGCCTGCTCGAGGTCGACACCGAACTGGCGCGGGACAAGCGGCTGGCGCAGGTCAGCGGGCAGGCAAGCATGGGGGAAGGAGTTTCGTTCGGCCTGCGGGGGTATGAGATCCACATGGGCGTCTCCACGGGCGCAGCCCTGGCGCGGCCGGCCTTCGTGATCGACGGCCGCAGCGAAGGAGCGTGTTCCGGTGATGCCCAGGTGCTGGGCACCTACCTGCACGGGGTGTTCGATCATCCCGAAGCCGGTGCCGCGCTGCTGGCCTGGGCCGGGCTGCACTCCAGCCTGGTGGTCGATACCGCGCTCCTACGTGAACAGAGCATCGACCGCATCGCCGACGCGACGGCGCCTGTCCTCGACAGACTGCTGGCGGTGCTGCCGCCGGGCGCCGGGCCTCAGTAAGGCTGCGGGATCTGCGACAGCGCGTAGTGCGACATCACCATGTGCTTGAGCATGGCGAGGTCGCTTGCCGCGAACAGGCTGAAGGGACGGGTCAGGCGCTGCCCGCCCTGTTCCTCCAGCTGCCGTGCGGCGCCGGTCGGCACCACGATGGGATCGCCATTGCTGATCAGGAGCGCTTCGGGCCGCGCCGTATTGCTGTTGACGTCGATGGCCCATACCCTGCCTTCGTGCAGCGCCGTCACACGCTCGACCAGGGTATGGCCGACGACGATCGACGTCGCACCGAAGTGGGCAAGCACGTCACCGACCTGGGCTGTCGTCGCACGGGCGAAGCGGTCCTCGCCGTCTTCCAGGTAACCGCGGTACTGGGTCAGCCCTGCCGGGCCGATCACGGCGTCGAGCTCCGCCTTGCTCGGCATGTCCCCCAGCCAGTAACGCCGCATCGCGCTATTCAGCTTGCTGACGGTGAAGCCGGCATCGGCCACCAGCGGATTCACGCCGCCATGGGTGATCACGGTGCGCCCGCTCTTGATGATGACGGGCTGCAGGCGCAGCCAATCGCCGATCAGCGTGTCCGGCCCGAAGGCGTCGACCTGGCCGCCCATGCGCGTCAAGGCATACAGGTGGTCGCGGTTGGCGCGTGAGGTATTCCCGCGCAGCAGATACTGTTCATGGTTCCCGAGCACGAGGTGGACGGCGCCGCCGGCATCCTTCGCCTGCAGGCTGAGCGCGTAGAGACGCCACAGGACGGCAAACACGTCGCGGCCGCGGTCGACGGCATCGCCGGCGATCACCGGGTGCTTGTCGCCATAGCTCCAGTTGCCCTGCGCATCGGTGACGGCCAGGGAGGTGAGCGCAGCATCGAGGAAGCGAAGATTGCCTTCGATGTCGCTGAGGATCAGCGTGTCGGATGGGGTATCGAACACGGCATCCGCCACCGCCGGCGTGCGCGCAATCGGGAAAACGCGGCGTTTTCCCGCGCAGTCGATGGCGAGATCCGTACCGCTACCCGCCAGTTGCTGCACCTGGTGTTCGCAGAACCAGGTGGCCGTCCAGCTGCCGTCCGCCTTCCTGCGGACCACCGGGCCGTCGAGGAAACCCGGGATGTGAACCTTGTCACCGCTTCCCGCAAAGGTGTTGAAGCCTGCCATGCCAATTCCGATCGGCAGCAGAAGACGCCGGTGGGCGCCGTGCCCGGTCAACTCGACGCTCGCATTGGACAGGGCGAGCCCCAAGGCGGCCAGGAGCAGGACGGCGGCGGCGCCGATACCGCGGAGAAGATAGCTGCGCGTCTTCTTCATTGTTATTCCGAGTAATCAAGAAAACAAGAAGTGTAGCGTAGCAACAGCTGGTGATGACGACGTCTTTATGCCAATGAGCGGCAAAATCGTCATTACATGCGGGAAGGATAGGAAGAGCGCAGAAAAGCAAAAAGCCCGCTCAGACTTAACTGAGCGGGCTCTGCATATAACTAGCCTGACGAT
>NZ_DKJX01000111.1:0-22908 GCF_002454935.1 Massilia sp. UBA6681 | reverse complement strand
CTACCTTAACTGAACGGCATTAAGGCGCCTCCGGGCGCCTTTTTTGTAGGGTGGGCGGGTCTCCCGCCCACGCGGAGATAGTTTGCGCCGAGATCATTCGGCGCGATAACGGAGCCGGTAGCGATCACCGCGTGGGCGGACAAGCCGCACACCCTACTTTTCATTGGTCCGACAGGAAGTCCAGTAGCGTCAGCGCCACCACCTTGGTGGCCTTGCGCAGATCCTCCAGCTGAACATGCTCGTCGGCCTTCTTGGCGTTCGACGCCGAGACCGTGCGCGGCCCGGCGCCGTACATCACCGCTGGGATGCCGCGCTCGCCGTACAGGCGCGCATCCGCGTACAGCGGCGTGCCCTGGGCCGTGATCTCTTCACCGAGGATGGCGCGGCCGTGGCGCTGCAGGCTGTCCACCAGCTTGTCGGAACCGGGCAGCGGGCGCAGCGCATGCGAGAGCAGCAGGCGCCGGATCTCCAGCCGGATGCCGGGCATGCCGGCCACCGCGCCTTCGATCAGGGCGCGCACCTGCGCTTCCACCGCCACCGGGTCTTCTTCCGGGATCATGCGGCGGTCCATCTTCATGACCACCTTGCCCGGCACCACATTGGTATTGGTGCCGCCATCGATGCGGCCGACCAGCATGGTGGGCGAATCGATGCCGGGTACCTGCGACTTGATCTTCTTGAGTTCGGGCAGTTGGCCGTAGATCGCGTTCAGGATGCGGGTGGCGGCCTGCAGCGCGTCCACTGCCGTTTCCGGCATGGCGCCGTGGCCGGCCTTGCCGTGCACCGTGATCTCCAGCTGCAGGCAGGCGTTGTGGGCGGTGACGATGTTGTAGCTGAAGCCGGCCGCGATCACGTAGTCGGGGCGGGTCAGGTTCTGTTCCAGCAGCCAGCCCGGGCCGAGCAGGCCGCCGAATTCCTCGTCGTAGGTGAAGTGCAGCTCGAGCGCCCCCTTGAGCGGCAGGCCCAGCGCTTCCAGCGCGCGCACGGCGAAGACATAGGTGGCGAAGTCGCTCTTCGAGACCGCCGCGGCGCGGCCGTAGATGGCGCCGTCAACGATCTCGGCGCCGTAGGGCGATTTGGTCCAGCCCTCGCCCGGCGGCACCACGTCGCCGTGGGCGTTCAGCGCCAGCGTCGGGCCGCCCGCGCCATAGGGGCGGCGCACGATCAGGTTGGTGATGCTTTCCATGCCGTAGTCGCGCACCTGCTGCTGCGGCACCGCATGCTGCTCGGCGTTCCAGCCGTATTGCGCGAGCATCGCCGCCACCGCTTCGGCATGCGGCGCATTGTTTCCCGGCGGCGTATCGGTGGGAATGCGGATGACCTGCTGCAGGAAGCCGACCTGCTCGTCGAAGTGCTCGTCGATCCATTGCAGGAGTCGTTGCTGTGCTTGATCGTTCATCAGTGTTGTCCGGTTTTTGCGCCCGCTTCGAACCAGGCGCCGACCTGCGCCCGTTCCGCATCGGTCATGTTGGTGAGGTTCGCCAGCGGCATCGCCTTTATCTGCACGGTCTGCTGGTAGATGCGCTGCGCGTTCTGGCTCACGAGTTCGGGGGTATGCAGCATCACGCCGCTTGGGGCCGTTGCGAAGCCCGGCTGGGTCGGGTGCTGCGCGTGGCAGGACACGCAGCGCTGGTCGATGATGGTGCGCACCTGGGCGAAGCGGGCGGCGTCGTCCGCGCCGGTTTGCGCCTTGACCGCTACCGGCGCCTTGGGCGCGATGGCGAAGGCCAGGATCGCCAGGAGGGCCACGCCCGCCGCCGGATACTTCCACTCGACCCGGCCCTTGTGGCGCAGGTTGAAGAAGTGGCGGATCAGGACGCCCGCCGCCATGATCACGCCCAGCACCGCCCATGAGTATTCGTGACGGTAGGTCATCGCGTAGTGGTTGCTGATCATGATGAACAGCACCGGCAGCGTGAAGTAGTTGTTGTGGACGCTGCGCTGCTTGGCCTTGATGCCGTGGATGGGGTCCGGCTTCTCGCCGGCCATCATGGCGTTCACCATCTTGCGCTGGCCGGGAATGATCAGCATCGCCACGTTCGCCACCATCATGGTGCCGATCATCGCCCCCACGTGCAGGTAGGCGGCGCGGCCGCTGAGCAGGTGGGTGAGCACATAGCTGCTCAAGACCAGGAAGGCGAAGATGGTGAGGCCGAAGGCCAGGTCGTGCTTGCCCAGCGGGGAACGGCACAGCAGGTCGTAGACGATCCAGCCGACCACCAGGCTGGCCAGTCCAATGCCAACGGCCTGCCAGCTGGTCAAATCTGCCACGCTGCGGTCGACCATCATGGCCTGCGCGTTCAGGTAGTAGACGATGACCAGCAGCGCGAAGCCGGAGATCCAGGTGGAATAGGCTTCCCACTTGAACCAGTGGAGCTCTTTCGGCAACTCGGCGGGCGCCACCAGGTACTTTTGCGGATTGTAGAAACCGCCGCCATGCACCGCCCACAGCTCGCCGGCCACGCCCTTCCTGGCCAGCTCGGAGCCCGGCGCCGGCGGGCGGATGGTGTTGTCGAGCCAGACGAAGTAGAAGGACGCGCCGATCCAGGCGATGCCCGTGATGATGTGCAGCCAGCGCACCAGCATGTTGAACCACTCCAGGGCATACGGGCCGAGATAACCGAAACCATCCATAGAAGCGTCCTTGTCGAGTATCCCTCGACGATAACGTGATTTCAATTTCTGCAACATGAAATTTAGCGTATATTCGACATAACTGTATTGATATACGCCCCCATGGCCAGCCTGCCCCAGCATCTTGACCTGCACCTGATCCGCATCCTCTACCTGCTGCTGCAGGAGAAGAACGTCTCGCGCGTGGCGCTCAAGCTGAACCAGCCGCAGCCCTCGATCTCGGCCTCGCTGCGCAAACTGCGCGAGCTGACCGGCGATCCGCTGCTGGTGCGCGGCGCGCGCGGCATGGTGCCGACCCAGCACGGCGAGAGCCTGCTCAAGCCGGCCAAGCGCATCCTCGACGAAACCGAGAGCCTGTTCGTGCGCAAGTCGCCCTTCGTGCCGGAGGAAGCGACGCGCACCTTCCACATCGCCGCGCCCGACTACCTCGACACCCAGTTCCTGCCGAACGTGGTGGCGGCGCTGCGGCGCGGTTCGCCCAACAGCAAGGTGGTGATCCACAGCCTGGGACCGGGCCTGGACTACCTGCGCATGCTGTCCGATGGCGAGATGGACCTGGTGATCGCCAACTGGGACGAGCCGCCCGCGCACCTGCACATGTCCAAGCTGTTCGAAGACCCGATCATCTGCACCATGCGCGCCGACAGCCCGTATGCCAAGCGCACCGCGATCGATGCGATGACCGTCGAGGATTACCTGGCGCTGCCGCACGTGGCGCCCTCGCAGATGCTGCCGGGCTACCACGGCGTGATCGACGCCCACCTCGACCGCCTGGGGCTGCAGCGCAAGGTGGCGGTCGAGTCGCCCTACTTCGGCGTGATTCCCTACATGCTGACCCAGAGCGACCTGGTGCTGACCACCGGGCGCCAGTTCATCCGCTTCTACGAACGCACGCTGCCGCTCAAGAGCTTCACCGTGCCGATCAAGTTCCCGCCGATGCGCTTCTACCAGCTGTGGCACCAGCGGGTGCACCAGTCGACCGAACACAAGTGGCTGCGCGACCAGGTCAGTGCGGCGGCGCGTGCGCTGGTTGCAAAATAGACCAAAGCCGCGCAATACCCTTTATCTGACCAGGCGTATAAACGGAGGGGCTTGCAGGAACTATCATCATGGACTCTCATGAGGCGATGCGAACCATGACCACCCTGTCGGACCTGAACACCTGCCCACCCGCCGCCTTCGTCGAGGCGCTGCGCGGCATCTACGAACACTCTCCGTGGATAGCGGAGCGTGCAAGCGGCCTGCGGCCCTTCGCCAGCGCCGCCGCCCTCAAGCAGGCCTTGCAGGCGACCGTCACGCAGGCAAGCGAAGACGAGCAGCTGGCGCTGCTGCGCGCCCACCCGGAACTGGCCGGCAAGGCGGCGATCGCCGGCGAACTGACGGCGGAATCCACGGGCGAGCAGGCGGCGTCCGGCCTGAACCGCTGCAGCCCGGAGGAATACGCCGTGCTGCATGCGCTCAACGCGCAATACAAGGAGAAGTTCGGCTTCCCCTTCATCCTGGCGGTGAAGGGCCCGACGGGACGCGGCCTGACCCGCGCCGCCATCATCGAGACCTTCGCACGGCGCCTGAAGAACACGCGCGGCGACGAAATGCGCGAGTGCCTGCGCCAGGTGCACCGCATCGCCGAGATCCGTCTGAACGAGCTGCTGAAGGTGCAGCTGCTCTTCGGGCCGCAGGTGATGGACTGGGCCGAGACGCTGGGCGCGATCAGCGATAGCCCCGATGGGCTTACCTGCGCCTACATGACCCCGTCACACCAGCGCAGCGCCAGCCAGCTGCGCGACTGGATGACCGCGGCCGGCATGGACGCGCACATCGACGCGGTCGGCAACGTGGTCGGGCGCTACGCGGCGGCGCAGCCGGATGCCAAGACCCTCATCACCGGCTCGCACTACGACACCGTGCGCAATGGCGGCAAGTACGATGGCCGGCTCGGCATCCTGCTGCCCATCGCCCTGGTGCGGCACCTGCACAGACGCGGCGAACGCCTGCCCTTCCACCTCGAGGTGATCGGTTTCGCCGAAGAGGAAGGCGTGCGGTATCAATGCACCTTCCTGGGCTCAAGCGCGGTCACCGGCCGCTTCGCCCCGAGCCTGCTCGAGCAGCAGGACAGCGAGGGCACGAGCATGCGCGCGGCCTTGGCGGCGGCCGGCCACGATCCTGCGGCGATCCCCGCCATCGCACGCGATCCGGCATCGCTGCTGGGCTTTGTCGAAGTCCACATCGAGCAAGGGCCGGTGCTGCTCGAACGCGGCCTGCCGGTGGGCGTAGTGACGGCGATTGCCGGCAGCTCGCGCTACCTGGTCGAACTAACGGGCGTGGCCAGCCATGCGGGCACTACCCCGATGGGCATGCGCCGCGACGCCGCCGCCGCGGCCGCCGAGATCGTGCTGCTGGTCGAGGGGCGCTGCAGCGGGCGCGGCTCGCTGGTCGGCACGGTCGGGCAGCTCGAGGTGCCGTCCGGTTCCGTGAACGTCATCCCGGGCCAGTGCCGGCTGTCGCTCGACATCCGCGCGGCAAGCGATGAAGAGCGCCTGGCGGCGGTGGACGACATCCTCGCAGGCATTAGCGCGATCTGCGCGCGCCGCGGCATCGAGGAAAAGCTGTGGAAGCTGGTGGAGGCCGACGCCGCGCCCTGCGCGCCGCGCCTGATGGACCGGCTGGGCGCGGCCATCGAGGCCGCCGGCCTGCCGCGCTTCGAGCTGCTGTCCGGCGCCGGGCACGATGCCATGGAGATGGCCAGCATCACCGAGGTGGCGATGCTGTTCACGCGCTGCGGCAACGGCGGCATCAGCCACAATCCGCTCGAGACGATGACGGCGGACGACGCCGAGGTAGCGGGCGAAGTGCTGCTCCGCTTCCTGGGAAGCATGAGCAGGCAATAAGCTTTACTTCTTCGTCGCGCGTGTCGATTCGTCTTTCGGCGACATTTTCAGGATCGCCAGGATCACCAGTGCGAACAAGGCGCTCAGAACGGCGGTCGCTTCCCGTCCCATGCCGGCGGCAATGCCGATGGCGGCGCTCAGCCACACGCTTGCGGCCGTCGTGACGCCTTTGACGTCTTCCTTGTCGGTCTGCTTCAGGATAGCTCCGGCGCCGATGAAGCCGATGCCGGCGGTGACGCCCTGCAGCACGCGCGACAGGTCGCCGATCTCCATGCCCGCCTGCAGCGGGATCAGCACGAACAGGGCCGCGCCCAGCGACACCAGCATGTGGGTGCGCAAGCCCGCCGAGGCGCCCACCGATTCGCGCTCGTAACCGAGCATCCCGCCCAGGATGACCGCCACCAGCAGGCGCACCACGATGCGCGTAATGTCCTCGACGTTGCCGAGGTCCGAAAACTCATGCTGTATCGTCAGCCAGCTCCGCTCTACCCAATCCATCCTGCTCCTCCCGAACACATCCGGGAATGATGCCACTTAAGCAAGAACGGTGGCGTCCGGCTGACAATCACCCCACGACACCCGCCCGTTCCAGCATTGCGTGCAGCAGCACGTTGCAGCCGGCTTCCAGGTGGGCCGGCTGGGCGTCCTCGATCTCGTTGTGGCTGATGCCGTCCTTGCAGGGCACGAAGATCATGCCGGACGGCGCCACGCGGGCGGCGTAGATGGCATCGTGGCCGGCGCCCGAGACCACGTCCATGCTCGAGTAGCCCAGCTTTTCGGTGGCGGCGCGCACCGCGTTCACGCAATCCGGGTGGAAGGGGCAAGGCGGGTAATAGGACACCCGCTCGACCTCGATGGCCAGGCCGCTGTACTTGCGGGTCTTGGCCACGAAGGCCAGCATCTCCTCGTGCATGGTGTTGAGCAGCGCGTCGTTCACGTTGCGCAGGTCGATGCTGAACTTGACCTGGCCCGGGATCACGTTGCGGCTGTTCGGGAATACCTGCACCATGCCCACCGTCCCGCGTCCATAAGGCGGGTAGCGGTTCGCGATGGCGACCACTTCCTGCATGATGGACGTCGCCACCTGCAGCGCGTCGCGCCGCAGTCCCATCGGGGTCGGGCCGGCATGCGCTTCCATGCCCGTCACGGTGCAGTCGTACCAGGACAGGCCCATCACGGCCGGCACCACGCCGATCACCTTGTCCGCGTCTTCCAGCACCGGCCCCTGCTCGATGTGGGTCTCGAAATAGGCGCCGATCGGGTGCTTGCCCGGCACTTCGTCGCCCAGGTAGCCGATGCGTTCCAGCTCCTCGCGCACGCTCTTGCCTTCGGTATCGACCGCCGCATAGGCCGTCTCGAGCTTGACAGCGCCGCAGAACACGCCCGACCCCATCATCACCGGCACGAAGCGCGAGCCTTCCTCGTTGGTCCAGAAGGCGACCTCGATCGGCGCCTCGGTCTGGATGTTGCGCTCGTTCAGGGTCCGCACCACTTCCAGCCCGGCCAGCACGCCGTAGTTGCCGTCGAACTTGCCCCCGGTCGGCTGGGTGTCGACGTGGCTGCCGGTGACGATCGGCAGCGCGGACGCGTTGCGCCCTTCACGGCGCATGAAGACGTTGCCGATCTGGTCGACCGTGACTTCCAGCCCGGCCTCGCGGCCCCAGCGCACGACCAGGTCGCGGCCCTGGCGGTCCAGGTCCGTCAGGGCCAGGCGCTTGACGCCGCCCTTGTCCGTGGCGCCGATCGCGGCCAGGTCCATCAGCGACTGCCACAGGCGCTCGCCATTGATACGCAGTTCGTCCATGAGGGTCTCCTTGGGTTCAAGCCACGGTGGCGCTAAAGGCGGGACGCTCGACGTAGCGCCCTGCCCCGGCTTCGGCGCGCAATGTGCCGCGCTCGAACACCAGCTTGCCCCTGGCGACCGTATGCGTCGGGACGCCGCGCACCGTGCGGCCTTCGAAGACGTTGAAGCCGCCTTTCGAATGCTGGGTGGCGGCGGAGATCGTGCGGGTGCCGCTCGGGTCCCAGACCACGATGTCGGCGTCGGCGCCGACGGCGACCAGGCCCTTGCGCGGGTACATGTTGAAGATCTGGGCCGCGTTGGTGGAGGTCACGCGCACGAATTCCGAGGGCGTGAGCAGGCCCGTGTTCACGCCGGCGTCCCAGACCACCGCCATGCGTTCCTCGACGCCGCCGCAGCCGTTCGGGATCCTGGTGAAGTCGTCCTTGCCGGCCGCCTTCTGCTCGGCGCAGAAGGTGCAGTGGTCGGTGGCGGTGGTGTGCAGGTTCCCGCCCTGCAGGCCCTGCCACAGCGCCTGCTGGTGGTGCCGGCTGCGAAACGGCGGGCTCATCACGTGGGCGCGGGCGAACTCGGGATCGGGATGGCGGTACACGCTGTCGTCGATGACGAGGTGGCCGGCCAGCGCTTCGCCGTAGACGCGCTGCCCCTTGGCGCGCGCCCGGGTAATCGCCTCCAGCGATTCGGCGCAGGACACGTGGACGATGTAGACCGGGGTGCCGAGCACGCCCGCGATGGCGATGGCGCGGTTGGCGGCTTCGGCTTCCACTTCCGGCGGGCGCGAGAGCGGATGGGCCTCGGCGCCGCGGATGCCCTTCATTAAAAGCTCTTGCTGCAGCTGGTAGACCAGTTCGCCGTTCTCGGCGTGCACGGTCGGGATCGCGCCCAGTTCCAGCGCGCGGCGAAAGCTCCTGACCAGGGTCTCGTCATCGGCCATGATCGCATTCTTGTAGGCCATGAAGTGCTTGAAGCTGTTGACGCCGTGCTCGCGCACCAGCACGCCCATCTCCTCGTGCACCGAGGGGCCCCACCAGGTGACGGCGACGTGGAAGGTGTAGTCGCCGGCCGACTTCTCGGCCCAGCCGCGCCAGGTGTGGAAGGCCTCCAGCAGCGACTGCTTCGGGTCGGGAATCACGAAATCCATGATGGTGGTGGTGCCGCCGGCCAGGCCGGCCGCGGTGCCGCTGAAGAAGTCGTCGGCCGTGACGGTGCCCATGAAGGGCAGCTGCATGTGGGTATGGGTGTCGATCCCTCCCGGCATCACGAACTGGCCGCCGGCATCGACGATCGTCGCGCCCGCGGGCGCGTCGAGGTTCTCGCCCACGGCCGCGATCCTGTCCCCCACACACAGCACATCGGCGCGGAACGCACGGTCGGCGTTCACGACGGTACCGCCACGGATCAAGGTAGTCATGACTCTCCCTTCAGGTTGGATAGTTGTTTGCTGTGTTATTCACGGCCAGGGGCGCCGGCGCGGTGCGGCCCTTCATCATCAGTCCGTACACGATGGCCGCGATCACCACGCCGACGAACCAGGCGTAGGTATAGATGGTCTTGAAGGCCTCGCCCACGTTCGGGAAGGCGTCCGGCAGCGCCGCGTTCAGGAAGCCGGGAAGGTTGGGCAACACGCCGGCCGCGAAGGCGACGATGGCAGCCACGTTCCAGCCGCCTTTATACGAGTAGCTTCCGCCCTCGTTGTAGAGCTGGTCGACGTCGAGTTTTGTTTTGCGCACGAAGTAGTAGTCGACGATCATGATCCCGGCGATCGGTCCGAGCAGGGCCGAGTAGCCGGTCAGCCAGATGAAGATGTAGTTCTGGGTGGTCTCGAGTATCTTCCAGGGCATCATGGCGAGCGCGATGCCGGCCGTGATGTAGCCGCCGATGCGGTAGGAGATGCGTTTGGGCGACAGCGCCGAAAAATCGTAGGCCGGGCCCACCAGGTTGGCGGCCAGGTTGACGCTGGCGGTGTCGATCAGCAGGATGATGAGCGCCACCAGCACGGCGATGCCGGTCATGCGGCTGGCCACGTCGACCGGATCCCACAGGGCCTTGCCGTACAGGACGATGGTGGCCGAGGTGACGGTCACGGCCAGTGCCGCGAGCAGGCCCATCGGCAATGGCAGGCCGAGCGTCTGGCCGACCACCTGGTCGCGCTGGGTCTTGGCGAAGCGGGTGAAGTCGGGGATGTTCAGCGCCAGCGTGGCCCAGTAGCCGATCATCGCCGTCAGCGACGGCCAGAACACCGCCCAGAACAGGCCGGCCTTCGGTCCGCCCTCGACGAACGCGGAGGGCTGGCCGAGCAGCGGGCCGAAGCCGCCCACCTTGTCGTACACCCACCACAGCAGCAGGAAGCAGATCGCGATCTTCAGCGGCGCGGTATAGGTTTCGAGCTTCCTGATCGATTCCATGCCGTGCACGATGAAGTACATCTGGATCGCCCAGAAGCCCAGGAAGCAGGCCAGCTGACCGAGGTTGATGCCCAGGCCCGGCAAGTTCTCGCCGCCGATCGGGGCGCCGAGCAGCACGCCCAGCAGCGTGTAGATCATGCTGCCGCCGAACCAGGTCTGGATGCCGTACCAGCCGCAGGCGACGATCGCCCGCATCAGGGCGGGCAGCCGCGCGCCACGGGTGCCGAAAGAGGCGCGCGCCAGTACCGCGTACGGAATGCCGTACTTGGTGCCGGCGTGGCCGATCAGGAGCATTGGCAGCAGCACGATCACGTTGGCCAGGAACACCGTGAGCACCGCCTGCCAGGCCGACATCCCGCTTTCGATCAGGCTGGCCGCCAGCATGTAGGCGGGGATGCTGATCACCATGCCGACCCATAGCGCCGCGAAGTGATACCAGCGCCAGGTGCGCTGCGCGGCCGTGGTCGGGGCCAGGTCGTGGTTCCAGAGTTCGGTACTGGCGCCGGTCGGCGCGTCATGGTGCGTGGTCACGGGGGGACTCTCCTCGTCGGTTGCGAAAATGTGCGACCGAGTGTAGCGCAATCGTACTTACGGCGGTGCGGGGTTTCGTCGGTTCAAACGGCAACCGGTTCGGCCCTCGGGTTGCGCGGGTCCTGCGTCCAGTTCATATAGGGCTTGCCGGTCTCCTGCGGCACCATGGTGATGCAGGCCTCCACCGGACAGGTGATCTCGCACAGGTTGCAGCCGACGCATTCGGCATCCTTCACCTCGTAGCGGCGCGTGCCCGCATCGTCGACCAGGCGCGCGATCGCCTGGTGCGAAGTGTCTTCGCAGGCCACGTAGCACTTGCCGCACTTGATGCACTTGTCCTGGTCGATCCGTGCGATCACCTGGTAGTTCATGTCCAGATACTTCCAGTCCGTCGTGTTCTGCACCGCCTTGCGCGAGAAGGCCGCGATGTCGGGATAGCCCTTGCTGTCCATCCAGCGCGACAGGCCGTCCTTCATCTCTTCGACGATGCGGAAACCGTGCAGCATCGCGGCAGTGCACACCTGCACGCAGCCGGCGCCCAGCGCGATGAACTCGGCCGCGTCGCGCCAGTTCTGGACGCCGCCGATGCCCGAGATCGGCAAGTTGCGCGTGGCCGGGTCGCGCGCGATCTCGGCCACCATGTTCAGGGCGATCGGCTTGACCGCCGAGCCGCAGTAGCCGCCGTGGGTGCTGGCCCCGCCCACGATCGGGAATGCCACCATGCGGTCCAGGTCGAGGTGGGTGATCGAGTTGACCGTGTTAATCAAGGATACCGCGTCCGCGCCGCCGGCCAGCGCGGCGCGTGCCGGATGGCGCACGTCGGTGATGTTCGGGGTCAGCTTGACGATCACCGGCAGGCGCGTGTGCTTCTTGCACCAGGCCGTGACCATTTGCACGTAGTCCGGCACCTGCCCCACCGCGGCGCCCATGCCGCGCTCGGGCATGCCGTGCGGGCAGCCGAAGTTCAGTTCGATGCCGTCGGCGCCGGTGGCTTCGACCAGCGGCAGGATCGCCGCCCAGGGCGCTTCCTCGCAGGGTAGCATCAGCGAGACGATCAGGGCGCGGTCCGGCCAGTCCTTCTTGACCTGGGTGATCTCCCGCAGGTTGATCTCCAGGCTGCGGTCGGTGATCAGTTCGATATTATTGAAACCGATGACCTCGCGGTTCTTGCCGTAGTGGGCCGAGTAGCGCGAAGACACGTTGACCGCCGGCGGATCTTCGCCCAGGGTCTTCCACACCACGCCGCCCCACCCCGCTTCGAAGGCGCGCACGACGTTGTAGGCCTTGTCGGTCGGCGGCGCGGAGGCCAGCCAGAACGGGTTCGGGCTCTTGATGCCGCAGAAATCGATGCTCAGGTCGGCCATGCTGCCTCCGTTTTTGCTTGGATGTCTTCGTGGATGGCCATTGCGGCCAGCTTGCCGTGCTGGACCGCCTGCACCGTCAGGTCCTGCCCTGGCGCGACGCAGTCGCCGCCGGCATAGATGCCGGGCAGCGCGGTGCGGAAGCGATTGTCGATCCAGATGCGCTCGCCCTCGCGCGACAGTTCGCGCGCCAGCGGTTCGTTGAAACCTTCTTCGCTCATGCCCTGGCCGATGGCCTTGAACACGGCGTCGGCCGCGATCTCGACCAAGCCGCCGGTACGCACCAGGCGTCCCTCTTCCATGCGGGTCTGTTCGAAGCGCATGCCGGATACCCGGCCGCTTGCGTCCAGCAGCACCTCGAGCGGGGCTGCCCAGGTGCGAATACGGACAAAATTCGCCTTGGCGATCTCGATCTCGTGGCCGGTCGCGCTCATCGATTCCAGGCCGCGGCGGTAGACCAGGGTCACGTCCTCGGCGCCCAGGCGTTTGATTTGCACCGCCATGTCGATCGCGGTATTGCCGGCGCCGATGACGACCGCGCGGCGCGGCACCGGGAGCAGCGACAGGTCGCTGGCCTGGCGCAGCGCGGCGATGTAGTCGATGGCCGCCATCAGGCCGGGCGCATTTTCCCCTAGCAGGCCGAGCGCCCGGCTGGTCTGCAAACCGATGCCCAGGAAAACGGCGTCGTAGCGGGTGTGCAGTTCGGCCAAGCTCAGGTTGTCGCCGAGCCGGCGGCCGTACTCGATGTGGATGCCGCCGATCGACAGCAGAAAGTCCACCTCCTGCTGGGCAAAATCGCCCGGCAGCTTGTACTTGGCGATGCCGAATTCGTTCAGGCCGCCCGCTTTCGGACGCGCCTCGTACACGACGACGTCGTTGCCCAGCATCGCAAGGCGGTGCGCGCAGGACAGGCCGGCCGGACCGGCGCCGACCACGGCGATCACCTTGCCGGTGCTTGGTGCGCGCTGGAAGGGATGGCCCTCGAAACGGGCGTTGTCGATCGCGTAGCGCTGCAGCAGGCCGATGCGCACCGGCTCGCGCTCGGCCGGGTTGTTGCGCACGCAGGCGTGTTCGCACAGGATCTCGGTGGGACATACCCGGGCGCAGCTGCCGCCGAAGATGTTCGCCTTCAGGATGCCCGCTGCGGCCCCAGTGACGTTCCCGTCATGGATGTTCTTGATGAAGCCGGCGACATCGATGCCGGTCGGGCAGGCGTTCATGCAGGGGGCGTCGTAGCAGTACAGGCAGCGCGCCGCCTCGACGGCGGCCTGGCGCGCACTGAAGGGCGGCGCCAGGTCGGTGAACTGCGCGGCCAGCTCGCCGTTCGAGCCTGCCGCGGGTGGCAGGTGCTGGAGTGATTCGATCATGTGCATCCCTTCTTGTTGTAGGTCGACGACATGCTGCAGCCCGGTCCTGCCGGGCATTCACCACCTCTACTTCATTTGCGGGAAGGCGAACTCCGGTCCGCTGCTGGCAGTGCTGGGCCAGCGCTCCATGACCGCCTTGTGGCGCGTGTAGAAGCGCACTCCCTCCGGTCCGTAGGCATGGTGGTCGCCGAACAGGCTGCGCTTCCAGCCGCCGAAGCTGTTGAAGGCCATCGGCACCGGCAGCGGCACGTTCACGCCGACCATGCCGACCTCGATCTGGCGCACGAACTCGCGCGCCACGCCGCCGTCGCGCGTGAAGATGGCGACGCCGTTGCCGTATTCGTTGGCGTTGATGAGTTCCACCGCGCGCCCCACGTCCGGCAGGCGCACCACGCACAGCACCGGGCCGAAGATTTCTTCCTTGTAGATCGTCATGTCGGGCGTGACGTGGTCGAACAGGGTGCCGCCGACAAAAAAGCCGTTCGGGCAGCCGTCCACGCGGTAGCCGCGGCCGTCGACGACGAGCGTCGCGCCCTGCTCCACGCCCTGGCCGATCAGGCGTTCGATGCGCTCCCTGGCGGCGCTGGTGACGACCGGGCCCATCTCGGCGCCCGGCGCCATGCCGTCGTCGACCTTGAGCCTGGCGGTGCGCTCGGCCAGCGCGGCGACCAGTTTGTCGCCGGCGTCGCCGATCGCCACCGCCACCGAGATCGCCATGCAGCGCTCGCCGGCCGAGCCGTAGGCCGCGCCGATGAGCGCGTCGACCGCCATGTCCATGTCGGCGTCCGGCATCACCACCATGTGGTTCTTGGCGCCGCCCAGGGCCTGCACGCGCTTGCCCGCGGCCGAGCCCCGCGAATAGATGTATTCGGCGATCGGGGTCGAGCCCACGAAGCTGATGGCCTGGATGTCGGGATGGTCGAGCAGCGCATCGACCGCCACCTTGTCGCCCTGCACCACGTTGAACACGCCGTCCGGCAAGCCGGCTTCCTTCAGCAGCTGCGCATGCAGCAGCGAAGGCGAAGGATCGCGTTCCGAGGGTTTCAGGACGAAGGTGTTGCCGCACGCGAGGGCGACCGGGAACATCCACATCGGCACCATCACCGGGAAGTTGAAGGGCGTGATGCCGGCCACGACGCCGAGCGGCTGGCGCATCGACCAGGCGTCGATGCCGCGCGCGATCTGGTCGGTGAATTCGCCCTTGAGCATCTGCGGGATGCCGACCGCGAATTCCACCACCTCGATGCCGCGCGCGACCTCTCCCTGGGCGTCGGCGAAGGTCTTGCCGTGTTCGCGCACCACCATGGCGGCGAAATCGTCGGTGTGCTGCTGGCACAGCTGCAGGTACTTGAACAGGATGCGCGCCCGCGCCAGCGGCGGCGTGGCGGCCCAGCCTGGAAAGGCGGCGAGCGCGGCGCACACCGCGGCATCGACGTCGCGCGGCTCGGCCAGCGCCACCCGGGCGCAGGGCTCGCCGCGCGCCGGGTTATAGACATCGATCTGGCGCGTGCCCTCGGCGTGCGCCGGCTGGCCGTTGATGAAGTGCGAAATGAGATTCATGTGTCTAGTCCAGGTTTTTCAGTATGTTGGCCAGCTTGCCGAACAGCTCGTCGATGTGCTGCTTGTCCAGGATGAGCGGCGGCGACAGCGCGATGATATCGCCGGTCACGCGGATCAGGATGCCGTCGGCGAAGGCCTTCTTGAAGGCGCTGTAGGCGCGCGCACCCGGCTTGCCGGCGATGGGTTCGAGCTCGATGCCGGCCACCAGGCCGATCGAGCGCAGGTCGATCACGTGCGGCAGGCCGCGCAGCGAATGCAGCGCGTCTTCGAAATACGGCTGCAGGCTCTTGGCGTTTTCGATGATGCCCTGCTCGCGGAATACCTCGAGCGTGGCGAGCGAGGCTGCGCAGGCCAGCGGGTGGCCCGAATAGGTATAGCCGTGGAACAGCTCGATGCCGGCCGGCGCTTCCATGAAGGCGTCGTGGATGAAACGCTTGGAGAACACGGCGCCCATCGGCACCACGCCGTTGGTCAGACCCTTCGCCGTCGTCATCATGTCCGGCTCGACGCCGAAATAGTCGCTGGCGAAAGGCGTGCACAGGCGGCCGAAACCGGTGATGACTTCGTCGAAGATCAGGAGGATGCCGTGCTTGTCGCAGATCTCGCGCAGGCGCTTCAGGTAACCCTTGGGCGGCACCAGCACGCCGGTGGAGCCGGCTACCGGCTCGATGATGACGGCGGCGATGGTCGACGCGTCGTGCAGCGTGACCAGGCGTTCCAGCTCGTCGGCCAGCTCGGCGCCGACATCCGGCTCGCCGCGCGAGAAGGCGTTCTTCGACAGGTTATGCGTGTGCGGCAGGTGGTCCACGCCCGGCAGCAGCGGGCCGAAGCTCTTGCGGTTGTTGCCGATGCCGCCCACCGACAGGCCGCCGAAGCCGACGCCATGGTAGCCGCGCTCGCGGCCGATCAGGCGGGTGCGCCCGCCCTCGCCGCGCGCCTTGTGGTAGGCCAGCGCCATCTTGAGGGCGGTGTCCACCGCCTCGGAACCGGAGTTGGTATAGAACACGTGGCCGAACTTGTGGCCGGTGTACTCCATCAGCTGCTCGGCCAGGTCGAAGGCGGCCGGGTGGCCCATCTGGAAGGTGGGCGCGAAGTCGAGTTGGCCGACCATCTCGCTCACGGCCTGGGTGATGCGCGGCTGGGCATGGCCGCAGGGCACGCACCAGAGGCCGGCGGTGCCGTCGAGCACGCTGTTGCCGTCCACGTCCTTGTAGTACATCCCTTCGCTTGAGACCAACAGGCGCGGACTGGCCTTGAAGTCGCGGTTATTCGTAAAAGGCATCCAGAATGCGGACATCGAGGTGGGCCTGGACTCGTTCATGCGTCTCTCCCCCGCCATTGATTGGCGAAAAATTTTTACCAGTTGGCAAAATATTGATCAATAATAGTCAGCAAGGCAACACCGGCACAGATACACCCAGGGTAAAACCGACCAACCGTACAGGCCACATGACCTGTACAGTCCAGTGGAGTGGTGGCGATGGAAGAAGCTGTTCTGACAGAGGTTATTCCTTCTGAAACCTTGCATCCGGCGTCCAGTATGACAGCGGAAGTGGCTGCATGGCCGCTGCTCGCCATCGACCGGAAGGGGCGCGGCAGCCTGGTCGACCAGATCGTCGGGACTATCTCGACGATGGTAAACGAGCGCCAGCTCGGTGCTGGTACGAAAATGCCATCGGTTAGACAATTCGCAAAGTGCAATGGCGTCAGCACATTCACGGTGGTCGAAGCCTACGAGCGGCTGCACCAGCTGGGGCTGCTGTCCTCGCGCCGCGGTTCCGGATTCTTCGTGGCGCGCAGCCTGCCGCAGGCGCCCTGCGCCCCGAGCGCTTCGCAACCCAGCCTGCAATCGGAAATCGACGCCCTCGCCCCCGACCTGTACAGTGGGCAGGCCGAGGCGCTGCCCGTGGGCGCCGGCTGGCTGCCGCCCGAGTGGTATGGCGAAAATACCATCCTCGATGCCGTGCGCCATGCGATGAAGATCCCGGCCAGCCGCCTGCGCGGCTATGGCCACCCGCTCGGCTTTCCCGCGCTGCGCCAGTACCTCGCCACCAGCTTGTCGGGCGAACTGTTCGCCGTCGAGCCCGAGCAGATCCTGCTGACCAACGGCGCCACCCACGCCTTCGACCTGGTGCTGCGCACCCTCACGCGGCCCGGCGACGTGGTGCTGGTGGAAGACCCCGGCTACAGCAACCTGCTGTCGCTGGTGCGCCACCACGGCTGCATCCCGGTCGGCATCCCGCGCAGCGAGGCCGGGCTGGACATGGAAGAACTGGCGCGCCAGGCCGCCCTGCTGCATCCCAAGCTCATGTTCGTCAACACGGTGCTCCAGAACCCGCTCGGCACCTCGCTCTCGCAGGCCCAGGCGCACCGGCTGCTGGCGCTGGCCGAGCAGTTCGATTTCTGGCTGGTGGAAGACGACATCTACCGCGAGCTGGCTGCCCCCGGCGAGGCGTCGCTGGCGGCCATGGACGGGCTGCGCCGCGTGATCCGGGTCGGCAGCTTTTCCAAGACCCTGTCGCCGGTGCTGCGGGTGGGTTCGCTGTGCGCCTCGCATTCCCTGATACCGGAACTGCTGCGCGTGAAGATGGTGGCGGGCCTGACCACGTCCGAGATCAACGAGCGCGCGGTCTTCCACGCCACCGGCACGCGCGGCTACCGCCGCATGGTCGAGCGTTTGACCAGCCAGCTGGAGGACGCGCGCGAACGCGCCCTGGAGGCCCTGCTCCATGTGGGATTGCGCCCGCTGGCGCGGCCGCGCGGCGGCATGTTCGTCAGCGCCGGCTGGGCGGAAGCGCCGAGCGCGGCGAGAAACGGCCGCAGTATCGCCGACGCCGCATTAAGGGCCGGCATCCTGCTGGCGCCGGGCGAATTCTTCACGCAGCGCGAACCCCAGGGCATCTGGTTCCGCTTCAATGCCGCCTACGCGGCCGACCCGCAACTGCTCGACTTCCTGCGCGCACAGCGCTGAGGACACCATGGACACCCACGTCACCGACAGCGCCAGGCGGCGCGACAAGCTGGAAAGCGCCATCCTCGCCGCCGCCACCCGCCTGTTCGCCGAATGCGGCTTCGACGGCACCAGCATCGCCGCGGTCGCCGAGCGGACCGGCATCTCGAAGCAGAACCTGCTCTACTACTTCCCGACCAAGAACGGCCTGTACCAGCGCGTGCTCGACGACGTGCTCGACGACTGGCTCGAGCGCATGGCCAAGCTTGCCGATGCCGGCGGCGAGCCGGCCGACGTGCTGCGCGCCTATGTCGCCGCCAAGCTGCGCTTCTCGCGCGAGCAGCCCTGGGCCTCGCGCGTGTATGCGATGGAAGTCATCGGCGGCGCCAAGTTCTACGGCGAGCAGATCCGCGCCCGCGTGGTGCCGCTGCTGCGCCGCGACATCGAGGTCTTCGAGCGCTGGATGGCGGACGGCCGCATCGCCCGCGTGGACGCCACCCACCTGCTGTTCGCGCTGTGGGCCATGACCCAGTCCTACGCCGACTTCTCGGCCCAGATGGCGCTGGTGCTGGACAAGCCCGAACTCACCGGCAAGGACTTCGAGGATGCCGAGCGCCTGATCGGCGACCTGGTGGTGCGGGCGGTCGCCTCTACCGGCTGAGGTAGGCCGCTGCCCCGGCGCAGTGTTATCATTTCGCCATGCTCAGCTATCCCACGCCCATCCTCACCACCGAGCGCCTCACCCTGCGTCCCATGACGATGCTTGACGCTGCCGACCTGTTCGCCGTGTTCTCCGATCCCGCCGTGGTGCGCTACTGGAGCGCCGAACCGTGGACTTCGGTCGCCTTTGCCGAAAGCGCGATCGCGCGGGCCCTGGAAGCCTACCGCGAGCAGTCGGAAGTACGCTTCGGCATCGAGCTGGCCGAGACCGGCCTTCTCATCGGCACCGTCAACCTGCACCATTTCTTCCCGCAGAACCGCCGCTGCGAACTCGGCTACGCGCTCGGCAGCCCGCATTGGGGCAAGGGTTACGCCACCGAGGCGCTGGAGGTGGCGCTCGACTACGGTTTCCACGAACTGCGCCTGAACCGCGTGGAAGCCGACATCGACCCGCGCAACGGCGCCTCGGCCGCCGTGCTCGAACGCCTGGGCTTTCGCAAGGAAGGCTACATGCCGGAACGCTGGTTCATGCACGGGCAGATGGCCGACACCGTCAACTACGGGCTGCTGCGCAGCTACTGGGACGCGCGCAGCCGCGCAGCGCTCTCCCGAAAGTGATAAATACCGTCCCGCTTATCCGCCCACGCTACCGACAAACCCGGGATTTCGACCGTTCGTCGGATGACCATGGCGCTATCCGGCCCCAGGGCCTACAGTGGCGCCATCGACTCAACCGGAGGACCACGCATGAAACCCACTCGCTTCGATACGTTCATGACCGACATGAAAGACATCGCCCGCAAGGCCAACCGTGCCCTGCGCTCGGGCGCGCGCACCCTGGCGTCGCTGTCCTGGCCCTCGCTGCTGGCGGTGTCGATCGGGCTGGCGCTGATCCTGAGCATCGTGCCGCTGGCGCTCACGCTGTTCATCGCCTTCCTGCTGCTGAAAGTCGTCGCAACCGCCCTGTTCGGCCGCCGTCCGGCCCAGCTCGTGGAGTAAGTCATGACCGCCACCCCGATCAACCGCGCACTCGACTTCGTGCGCGAAGCCGTCAGCGAAGCCAGCACCCTGTGGTGGGGCTTCTTCGACTGGCTGGCCCTGGTCGAGTGGCGCAAGCTGTACGTGACCTGGTTCCTGGTGTTCGTCTTCGGCATCTCGTTCAACCTGACCGAACCGGCGGTGTGGTTCATCCTGATCTCGCTCGGCGTCAAGGTGCTGGCCGGCGGCAAGCGCCGCGCCGAGCTCACCGCCCGCGAGGCCGCCGACAAGGCCAACGTCGCCACCCTGGAGCGCCGCCTGATGGAAGCGCAAATGGCGACGCTGCAGGCCCAGGTCGAACCGCACTTCCTGTTCAACACGCTGGCCCTGATCGGCCAGCTGATCGAGACCGACCCGAAGGAAGCGGCGCGCGTGCACGCGCACCTGATCGAATACCTGCGCTCCTCGCTGCCGCAGATGCGTTCTAGCGGCGGCGGCACCCTCGGCAAGCAGGTCGAGCTGTCGCGCGCCTACCTGGCGATCATGCAGGCGCGCATGAAGGAGCGCCTGCAGGTGCGCTTCGAGGTGCCCGATTTCCTGGGCAGCTCGCCCTTCCCGCCGATGATGCTGCAGACCCTGATCGAGAATTCGATCAAGCATGGCCTGGAGCCGAAGGTGGCCGGCGGCACCATCACGGTCCGCGCCCATGTCGAAGTGGCCACGCTGCACGTGGACGTGTGCGACGACGGTGTCGGCATCGACGTGCACGCCGACGAAGGCGTGGGCCTGGCCAACATCCGCGAGCGCCTCGCCCTGCTGTACGGGAAGGATGCCGAGCTGGTGATCGAAATGCCACCTGGCGGCGGCGCCTGCGCCTCGATCCGCCTGCCTTACCGCATGACGGAGTTCGACTGATGAGCCAGAGCAGCCCCACCGCACTGATCGCCGACGATGAAGCGCCGATGCGCGACCAGTTGCGCATGCGCCTGGCGGAAACTTGGCCGGAACTGCGCATCGTGGCCGAAGCCGCCAACGGCGCCGAAGCGCTGGAGCTGGCCGAGCTGCACAAGCCCGACATCGCCTTCCTCGACATCCGCATGCCGGGCATGGGCGGCATCGACGCCGCCCGCCAGCTGTACAACCGCTGCCACATCGTGTTCGCCACCGCTTACGACCAATACGCGCTCGACGCCTTCGAACAGGGAGCGATCGACTACCTGCTCAAGCCGGTGACGCCTGCAAGGCTGCAGACCACCTGCGAACGCCTGCGCGCGCGGCTCACCAGGGCGCCGCAGGACATCGGCGCGCAGCTGGCCGAGCTGGGCACCCTGCTCAAGCAGGGCGGCGCGGCCAAGCCGAACTACCTGAAGTGGATCCAGGCCCAGGTGGGCGGCAGCCTGCGCATGGTCAGCACGCGCGAGGTCCTGTTCTTCCAGGCCGACGACAAGTACACCTGCGTGCAGACCGCGACCGCCCAGCTCCTGATCCGCAAGACGCTCAAGGAACTGGCGGACGAGCTGGACCCGGACGAGTTCTGGCGCATCCACCGCTCGACCCTGGTGCGGGTGGATGCGATCGCCGAGGTGTTCCGCGACCTGCGCGGACGCCAGATGGTCCGGCTGCGCAACTTCCCCGGCGAGCTGGAGGTGAGCCGCAATCACGGCCATCTGTTCCAGCAGATGTGATGCCCTTGGCGGCCTGGCGCTCAGCCGAACAGGCCTTCGTCGGAACCGTCGCCGTCGAAGAAGCCGCCGCTGCCTTCCGAACCGAAGTCACCACCGTCGAGCAGGCTGTCGCCCGTGCCGATGTCGTTCAGGCCGGCCTGGTCGGCCAGCGCGCTGCCCGACAAGTCGGCGCCTGACAGGTTTTCTCCTCCCAGCAGGTGGGCGCCGCCGTTTCCGTCATGGTCATGGAACAGGTTGTCCAGGCCGTGGAACAGGAAGCTGCCGGCTGCCACGCCGGCAGCGGTCGCAGCGATCGAGCCGAGCAGGCCGCCACTTCCGCCACCACGCAGGAAACCGCCCATGCCGCGGCCCATCGAGCCGGGCATGGCGTGCTGGTAGTGCATGTGGTGGGATTGCGGGTGGTTGGCGTGCCTGCGGCTGCCCCAGGAATACGGGTCGAGGAAGCCGCCGCGGCTGGTCTGTTGCTGCTGTTGTTGTTGCAGCTGGCTTTCCAGTGCGGCGATCTGGGATTTAGCGCTGTCGAGGGCTTGTTCCATCAGCAGCACACGCTGCACCAGCAGGTAGGCGGCATCGGGCTGTTGTGCGACCGCGCGCTGGATCAGCGCGTCGGCTTCGGGGTCTTTCTTGATGCCTCGGGCCTGGACGAGCTGGCCGAGGAAGTCATGTAGTTTCTGGCTATCGGATGGGCTCATGGTGATGCTCCTCATCGAAACGTGATCAGATCTGCATGTTGTGCAGATGTCAGCGATTTCAAGGTTGAAGCGTTCCATACTCCAGCGAATGAGCTGGCCTTTCTGTGCGGTCGAGCGCTAAGCGAAATGGATCGTTGTTTTATCCTTTTTTTCCAGCTCCCTTAGAACGAAGTACTGCCCCAAAGCAGCACCCACGATTTGCAAGATAGTCGCTATGCAGATTAAGGAAGGGATACTCCAAGCAAATATACTGAAGGTGGGGAAGATTTTTCTGAGGGAAAGTCCGGCCAACATCGAAATGACGAGCACGACGGACAGTATGGGTTCCAGCTTCTGGGGAATACCAGGGACATGGAATGATATCGACAACTTAAGTGAACCTATCACTTCTTCCCAGGCGATAAGCCCACGATCCGACTTGTAATGCTTGCCTAACAGTGCCCTCCCAATATTCCCCCAACGCAAACGAAAGTTCCTTAATCCCTTAATGATGTTCAAGTAGAACAAAAGAAGCGCGGCACAGAATATTACTATCCTGACCGACATATAGATCGAATCCATCCAGAGTAATGGCAAGACCAGACAAAACATCATCCATAGAACGCCAAATGCCGAGACAATATTAAACAACACCAAGTGACATACTCGGTCTTTGATGTTCATGAAAAGCACTGCCTGAAGAACCAGCACTCCTATCACAATCGGGATACTGAGATATAAGAATGATGCGGCAGCCACATCTCCCGCAAATCGGCTTGTGATAGCCCATCCACCAATGCTCGCTCCAGCCGACAAAAACGCCGAAAGGTAAATCCTGGATAGCAATTTTCTTGACATATTCATCTAGCGAACTCAGCAACTGTTTGCTTGATTTTGAAGCCTTCGTCGAGCTTATCGACGGCATAGGCGGCAATAATTAAGCCAGCGACCACCACCAGCACCGCCACAGCGACAGGCGCGGCAGCGAGACCCGCCGCAGCTCCCAGGGCTGTTACCCCTGCCATGCCGACCGCTGCGAATGCACTGCCTATGGCAGCAGTCAACCCAGCCTTTGCTATCGAAACACCAGCCCGACCCAGAAATTCGGACAAGTCTTTACTACCCTTCTCGTCAATATATACGGTATGCGCATCAACGAACACGTCGATGATTGTCCCAATAATCTGTATTTTCAGCCCTCCTTTGAGATTATCCGCTGTCGTCAGCATGATCCGGCGAACGCCGCCATACCCTGCCTTTCCTGTCCGTCCAAAACCGCCGTCAAGAAATTTACTCGCTTCGGAGCCGAGTGCCGCGCTTTTATGAATCGCTTTCGTTTTTTGCGCAAGACCTGCCGATTCAGCAAGCAAGCGCGATAAGGGTTTTCCCTTCAATACGGCTTTGTTGCGCAAATCAG
>NZ_DKJX01000112.1:0-132330 GCF_002454935.1 Massilia sp. UBA6681 | reverse complement strand
TCCAGCGCCCCCGCGGCGAAGGCCTTGCCGGCAAACGCTTCCGGGTAAGCCGAGAACCCATTGCCGCAGGCGGCCAGGCCCTCGGCCGGCAGCGGCGCCAGATCCTGCGGCGCACACAGCGCGGGCGCGGCGACCTCGATCCAGGCGCCGCGCGCGGCATCGTGCCGGTACTGCGCCCAATACACTTCGCCCATGCGCGCGTCCAGCACCGCCAGCACCTCGTTCGCCCCGGTACGGGCGCGGCAGGCTTCGGCCATCGCCTCCAGGGTCACCAGCGGCAGCACCAGGAGATTCGCGCCGAAGGCCATGCCCTGGGCCACGCCGCAGGCGGTGCGTACGCCGGTGAAGGAGCCGGGGCCGGCGCCGAAGGCGATCGCGTCGCAGTCGGACAGGTTCAAGCCGGCTTCGCGCAGCAGTTCCTGCACCATCGGCAGGACCGATTGCGAATGGGTGCGCACGCCGGCGGTGGAACGGGCGATGACGTGGTCCCCGTTCAACAGCGCGCAGGAGGCGAGCTCGGACGAGGTTTCAATGGCGAGAATCGTGGACATGCCGGTATTTTACCCCCTCGGCCGGGGGCCTGGCCACGGTCCGGGCGCCCAGCGCACACATTCCCCCGTGAACACACGGTACAATCCGGCTCATGCAAAGCCTGACCCTGGATTCCGACAACCGCGCGCGCATCGCCGCCGCGATAGCGGGCGACGCCCTGACGGTCGCCTGCCTGTGCGCCGCCTGGTGCGGCACCTGCTCGTCCTACCGCGCCACCTTCGAGGAACTGGCCCTGCGCCACCTCGACAAGACCTTCGTCTGGATCGACATCGAGGACCAGGCCGACATCGTGGGCGACCTCGACGTGGAAAACTTCCCAACCCTGCTGGTGCAGCGCGGCGACACGGTCGCGTTCTTCGGCACCATGCTGCCCGACGGCGCCGTGGCCGACCGCCTGGTGCAGGCCCAGGCCGAGACCACGCCGGAAGAGCTGGCGCGCCTGGCCGCGTCCAGCGAGGAACGGCGCGCCTGGCAGCGCGACTGCAACCTGCGCGTCCTGCTCGACGTTTAACTCAGCCGCAGCGGCAGGCTGCGCAGCCGCTGCCCGGTGAGCTTGAACACGGCCGCCGCCACCGCCGGCGCGATCGGCGGCACCGCCGGCTCGCCCACGCCTTCCGGATGCGCCAGGCTGGGCATCACGATGGTGTCCACCACGGGCGCCTCGTGCATGCGCAGCACCGGATAATCGCCGAAGTTCGACTGCTCTACCTTCCCATCCTTGATAGTGATCTCGCCGTGCAGCGCGGCCGACAGCCCGAACAGCACGCCGGACTCCACCTGCTGGGCGACGATGTTCGGATTGACCGCCAGCCCGCAGTCGATCGCGCACACCACGCGGTGCACGCGGATCTGCTTGCCTTCGACCGAGACCTCGGCCACCTGGGCCACCGTGCTGCCGAAGGAGCGGTGCAGCGCCACGCCGTGCGCGCGCCCTGCCGCCGGCTGCCCCGCCTTGGCCACCGCCGCATCGAGCGTCGCCAGCGCGCGCGGATGCTTGCCCAGGAGCGCGCGCCGCATGGCGACCGGGTCGCGCCCCGCGGCATGCGCCACCTCGTCCAGAAACGCCTCCTTGAAGAAGGCGTTGTGCGAATGCCCGACCGAACGCCAGTAGCCGAGCGGCACAGGACTGTCGACGATCACATGGGCGATGCGCTGGTTGGCGATCGCATACTGCATGTCGTACTCGCCTTCGGCGGTGGTCTTGTCCGGCCCCACGCCCGGCAGAGCGAGGTTGCGCGGGAAGTACTGGTGGCCGATGGCGCCGCTGGCGGATTTATTGTCCCAGGCCAGGATCTCCCCCTTGGCGTCAAGGTGGGCGCGGAAGCGCGCCAGCGCCGCCGGGCGGTAGACGTCGTGGGTGGTGTCGTCCTCGCGGTTCCAGACCAGCTGGACCGGTTTCCCATGCATGGCCATAGCGACCGTCACCGCCTGCGCCACCATGTCGGCTTCCAGCCGGCGTCCGAAGCCGCCGCCCAGCAGCATCACCTCGATGTGCACGTCCTCGCGCTCGACGCCGGCCACGCGCGCCGCCACGTCCACCGCGACGCTCGGCACCTGGGTCGAGGCCCACAGGCGGACCCTGGCGCGCCCCTTGACGTACTCGACCTGGGCGGTGCAGTTGACCGGCTCCATGGCCGCATGCGCGAGATAAGGCGCACGGTACTCGGCCGTCACCGTGAGCGCCACCCCGTCCACGTCCTGGCTGCCCGCCTCATGGTAGACGTAGCCGCTTTCATCCTCGAGGGCGCGCGCGAAGTCCTCGAACACGGATTCGCTGGAGAGCTTGCTCGTGTCGCCGACCTGCCACTCGACCAGCAGCGCCTGCGCGGCCTGGTGCGCCTGCCACCAGGTGGTGGCCACCACGGCCACGCCCACGCCCAGGCCGCTGCGTTCGTCCATCAGGCCCGGCATCGGCACCACCTGCAGCACGCCGGGCATGGACTCCACCGCCTTGCCTTCGTGCTTGGTGAGGGTGGCGCCGATCACCGGCGCCATCTTGACGGCCGCGTACACCATGCCGGGCACGCGCGCGTCGATGCCGAAGCGCGCGCTGCCGTCGGCCTTGGCGCGGCTGTCCAGGCGCCCGGCAGGCTTGCCGATCAGGCGGAAGTCGCGCGGCTCCTTCAGGCGCACGTCGGCGGCCTCGATGCCGGCGCCGACCCGCGCCGCTTCGGGCGCCAGCGCGCCGTAGCCGGCGCGGCGCCCGTCGGGATGCAGGACGAAACCGTCCTCGGTACGCAGGCGCGCAACCGGCGCTTGCCACTGTTCGGCCGCCGCCTTGAGCAGCATGGCGCGCGCCACCGCGCCGGCCTCGCGCATCGGCAGCCAGGCATCCTTGACGCTGGTCGAGCCGCCGGTGAACATGATGCCCAGCTCGCGCCCGAGCTTGGCCATCAGCCACTGCGCGCCCTGGCGCGTGCTGCCGCTGTCGTCGGGGTGGAAAGGCAGGTTCTCGCGCAGCACCGTCAGGTTGGCGAAGATCTTGTCGATCGGGGCCTGGGCGATGCGCACGCTGGACAAGGGCAGGTCGAGCTCCTCGGCCACCAGCATCGGCAGCGCGGTATGCACGCCCTGCCCCATCTCGCTGCGCGGCACCACCACCGAGACCGCGCCGTCGGGCGCGATGGCGATCCAGCCGTTCAGGCCGACCGTGTCGCCGCCCAGCGCCAGCGGGCGCGATGCGTGCAGGCGCTGGCGCGGCGGCTGCACGCCCCAGCCGACCAGCATGGCGCCGCCGGCGAGCAGGCCGCCCAGCAGGAAACGGCGGCGCGTGAGCTTGACGCGTGCGCGCGGCGCGCCCGCCTCAGGCTTCGCTTCCTTCGGCTGCGCCGGCTTCGTGCTTCGTTCGATCGTGTCCATGTGCTTGTGTCCGTCCCCAGCGCGACAGTATATCGCCAGCCGCGACCGGCCGGCTGTAGAGGTAGCCCTGGGCCTGGCGGCAGCCGTGCCGCAGCAGGAAGGCGGCCTGCTCTTCGTTTTCCACGCCCTCGGCCACCACCGACAGGTTCAGGCTCTTGCCGAGCTGGATGACGGCCACCGCGATCGCCTCGTCGTTGGCGTCGACCAGGATGTCCTGGATGAAGCTGCGGTCGATCTTCAGGGTCTGCACCGGCAGCTGGCTCAGGTAGGCCAGCGAGGAATAGCCGGTGCCGAAATCGTCGATCGCCAGCCCGACGCCGACCGCGCGCAGCTCGTTGATGTGCTGCAGCGCGTCGGACGTGTTCATGATGACCGACTCGGTCACCTCCAGCTGCAGCCGTCCCGCCGCCAGGCCGGTTTCCTGCAGCACCGCGGCCACCACCGGCGCGATGCTGCCGCGCTCGAACTGGCGCACCGACAGGTTGACCGCCATCTTCGGCACCGCGAGGCCATCCCGGTCCCAGCGCCGCATCTGGGAGCAGGCCTCGGCCAGCACCCACTGGCCCAGCTGGCTGATGAAGCCGGTGTCCTCGGCCACCGGGATGAAGCGTACCGGCGCCACCCGGCCCAGTTCCGGGCTGTCCCAGCGCACCAGGGCTTCGACGCCGACCAGGCTCCCGGTGTCGATCTCGACCTGGGGCTGGTATTCGAGGAAGATCTCCCCCTTCTCGATCGCGCGCCGCAGCAGCGACTCCAGGCGCAGGCGCATGGCGCCCTCGCCGCTCATCGAGGGCGCGTAGAACTGGTAGCCGTTGCGGCCGCGCGCCTTGGCCTGGTACATGGCGACGTCGGCATTGCGGATCAACATGTTCAGATCGGTCGCATCCTGCGGGAACAGGCTGATGCCGACGCTGCCGGTGACGAACAGTTCGTAGCCCGACACGGTGAGCGGCTGCTCGAACAGGGCCATCAGCTTCTCGGCCACGTGGGCGGCGCCTGGACCGCCCACGTCTTCCAGCAGCACGATGAATTCGTCGCCGCCCAGGCGCGCCAGCGTATCGCCTTCGCGCAGGCAGGCGGACAGCTGCCCCGCCACCTGCTTGAGGAGCAGGTCGCCCACATGGTGGCCGAGGGTGTCGTTGACGTTCTTGAAGCGGTCCAGGTCGATGAACAGCACCGCCAGCTGCTGGCCCGCGCGCGCGCAGCGGACCATCGCATGCTGCAGGCGGTCGTGGAACAGCAGCCGGTTCGGCAGCGCCGTGAGCGGATCGTGGTGGGCCAGGTGGTCGAGCTTGTCCTGCGACTGCTTCACCTCCGTGATGTCGCTGAACACGCAGACGTAGTGCGTGACCTCGTCATTGTCGTCGCGCACGCTCGACACGGTGAGCCATTCCAGGTAGCCCTCGCCGTTCTTGCGGGTCTCCCAGCGCTCGCCGCGCCAGAAGCCGGCTTCCAGCAGGTCGCGCCACATCTGCCCGTAGAGCGGATCGTCGTGGCGGCCGGGGCGCGTCAGGCTCGATTGCTGGCCGAGCGCTTCCATCTCGGTGAAGCCCGTGATCTGGGTGAAGGCGGGATTGGTGGCAAGGACGCGGCCGTGCACGTCGAGCACCATGACGCCGTCGGCGATATGCTCGAGCACCGTGGCCGACAGGCGCAGCTTTTCCTCGGCCTGCTTGCGCTCGGTGATGTCGGCGAACACCCAGATGCTGCCCTCGTTCGGGCGCGCGCTGTCCAGCGCGCAGCCGCTCACCAGGAGCCAGAAGCTGCTACCGTCGCGGCGCCGGAACTGGATCTCCTCGCCGGCATCCAGACCGCCCGCGATCTTCGGATACTGTTCCAGCCACAGGCGCTCGTATTCGGCGCGCCCCGGGAACAGGAGCTCGGTCGACCGGCCCGCCAGCTCGGTCTCGCCGTAGCCGAACAGCGCCTCGGCACGCCGGTTGGCCGAGACGATGCGGCGCTCGCGCACGAACAGCACGCCGAACATGACGTTGTCCAGGATCGCACCCTGCTCGGTGAGCAGGGCCTCGATGCGCATTTCGTCATGCTTGCGCTCGCTGATGTCGTAGATGATGCCGTCGACCCGGAATTCCTCGCTGCCCCACTCGCCCTGCGGCTGGCCGCTCTCGAGCACCCAGCGCTCGATGCCGCCGGCGTCGATGATGCGGTATTCGATCTCGTAAGCACTGCCGGCCGCCAGCGCGTCCTTCGCCGCATGGCGCTGCATGCGTCGGTCCTCGGGATGGATGATGTTGGCCCAGTCGTCGGTGGTGGCCAGCATGAAGCGCTCGGCCGGGTAGCCGGAGATCTCCTCGATGGCCTCGCTGACGAAGTCGATGTGGCCGCCCGGGCGCGCACGGAACACGGCGCCCGGCACCTGGGCGACGATGGTCCGGAACTGCTCCTCGCGCCGGCCGATGTCGGCGAACAGCTGGCCGATCGCCGTGCGCATGCGCTCCATCTGGCCGCCCAGGCGCCCCAGCTCGTCGTCGACCGGCAGCGCCAGCGGGGTATCGAAATCGCCGCGGGCCAGCCGGTCGGAGAAACCGGTGAGGGTGCGCAGGGGCGAGAGCAGGCGGCGCCGGATCAGGAGCGCGATCAGGAGCAGCGACACGCCCAGCTGGATCGCCAGCACCAGCGCGTAGTTGCGCTGCTTGGCGCGCAGGTCCTGCAAGGCGAGGTGGTCGCTCATTTCGATCAGCACGTGGCCGATCGTCTGCCCACGGACCACCACGTCGCGCTCGGCGCGGTAGAGACGCTCACCGGGCGGCGCCGGCGAACGGCGGTCGATCACCGCCGCCTGCGCCAGGTCGCGCACCGTGACGCGCACGATGGCCGGGTCGCGCACGAAGGAATCGAGCAGCGAACCCACGGCTTCGACGTTCATGTCCCATAATGATTCCTGCACGCCGAGCGCCAGGGTGTCGGCGTTGCGCTGCACCGCATCGTTCAGGCCCTTGATCGCGGCTTCACGCTCCTGCACGCCGATCAGGAACCAGCCGCCGGCCACCGCCGGCACGGCCAGGCCGACGAATACCACCAGCAGCAGCGCACCGTGGATCGAACGGCCGTACAGCTTGCATAGCCTGGAAGGCAGGTCGCGGAATGAAGAACGTGGCTGGAACATCGGGTGTCGACCTGTTCCCGCCTTCCGGCAGGAATTTACTCAAAGCAATGGGATGTTCGATTATGCATGCCGGATGACCAAGAGTCATCAAATTGCTTATCTACAGCAGGCACTCGTGTCCGGCTGTCGGCAGGACGCGACAAGACTTGTTATGATTGAATCTTTCGGAGGAGAAACTATGAGCCTGTCCATGTATTCCGCTTCGGTCCCCGTATTCCAGAAGATGCTGCGCGCCCTCGCCGGCGTGCTGGAAAAAGCCGAAGCCCACGCCCAGCAGCACAAGATCGAGCCGGCGGCCCTGCTGCAGGCGCGCCTGTTCCCGGACATGTTCCCGCTGGTGGGCCAGGTCCTGATCGCGACCGATTTCGCCAAGGGCGCGAGCGCCCGCCTGGCAGGCGTGGAGGTGCCGCGCTACGACGACACCGAGCAGAGTTTCGCCGAACTGCAGCAGCGCATCACCAAGACCCTGGGCTACATCGAGTCGCTGCCGCGCGCAGCGTTCGACGCGGCCGGCGAACGCGCCGTCACCCACGGCGCCGGCGAGCGAGCGCGCCACTTCGAGCGCGGCGACGACTACCTCACCGGCTTCGTGCTGCCGAACTTCTTCTTCCACGTGACGACCGCCTACGCGATCCTGCGCCACAACGGGGTGCCGATCGGGAAGCGCGACTTCCTGGGCCTCTGATCTATATATAGAGAGAGATAGAGAGAGCGGGTTCAGGTGTTCCGGCGCGGGTAGCCCTGCGCCAGGATCCGCACCCACACCCGCTCCTTCTCCTCGGCGCTCATCGCCACCCACTGCGCCACCTCGACGTAGGTGCGGCCGCAGCCGCGGCAGACTTCGTCGAAGGTGGTCGAACACACCGCCACGCAGGGAGTGTCGGGGCGCTGCGGCGCGCCGGCCGGATCAGCGTGCCGGTCCGACATCGAGCTTGTCCCAGCCTTCGTGGCCGAGCTTTTCCATGGTGTCGATATTCTTCTCGAAGATATCGGAAGCTTCCGGGAAGGCCTCGACCGCGCGGTCGATGCTGTCCTCGCGCAGCAGGTGCAGGATCGGGTACGGCGCGCGGTTGGTGTAGTTCGCGATGTCGTTCGGATCGGTGTCCGCGAACTGGTAGTCCGGGTGGAAGCTTGCCACCTGCAATTCGCCGTCGAGCTGCATGTCCTCGACCGCGGCATCGGCCACGTCCAGGAATTCGTTGTAATCCTCGAAGTCGGTCAGCACGAAAGGATGGATCAGGAGGGTCGTGTCGACCTCCTCGGCCGGGGTGTCGGACAGGTGCTGCAGCTCGTCCATGAGCTGCTCGAGCAAGGCTTCCGGCGTGGTCGCGCTGGACACCACGTAGCGCACCTGCTCCTTCACGTAGACGGACTTGGCGAATGGACAGAGATTCAGGCCGATGACGGCCCGTTCCAGCCAGCGGCGGGTGGCGGAGACGATCGCGTCGTCGTCGGCATTCGGGTTTGCGGTACGCATGGATGGCAAATAATAAGGCGGTAGCAGAAGCCGGATTGTACGCACTCTTTGCGTCCCCTCATAGATTGACACCTTCCGGCGGCTAGGCTAGAGGCAGAACAGATGAGGAAGGCCGGCCCTCCGACGGGCCAGGATCGGCAGCTTCCAGCCGCGATCTGGCACGCATC
Organism: Massilia sp. UBA6681; assembly: GCF_002454935.1. Lineage (NCBI taxonomy): Bacteria > Pseudomonadati > Pseudomonadota > Betaproteobacteria > Burkholderiales > Oxalobacteraceae > Massilia > Massilia sp. UBA6681. The sequence continues at coordinate 124,148 of NZ_DKJX01000112.1, read as the reverse complement.
TCACGGCAATTTCCGTTTTCATGATGTCAATTTACATAAATGAACTCCGGAAATTAATTTGTAACGAAGCACCCGCATGCCTTGACTGACTCGAGCATGACTACGTACACTGCCCCATTGACCAGTACGTCCGTTCTCGGACGCAACATTGGAAAGCGATGCACGACATGATCCGCAAGACCGTAGCGACTGCCGCGCTGGCACTGCTGGCCACCTCCCCGCTCAGTTCTCCGTTCGCTTATGCGATGGACAACGCCCCCGTGGCCGCCGTATCGAATCCGGCCGCGAACGCGCTCAACGCCCGCCCTGCCGCGCCCCTGGCGCCCGGCCTGCTGAAGGTCGACGACTACAAGGAAACCGACGTCTGGGGCCGCATCCGCAGCGGCTACGCCATCCCCGACGTCGACAACAGCCTGGTGGCGCGCCACACCCAGGCCTACAGCGCCCGTCCCGACAGCCTCAAGCGCATCTCCGGCCGCGCCTCGCCCTACCTCTATCACATCGTCCAGGAACTGGAAAAGCGCGGCATGCCGACCGAACTGGCCCTGCTGCCGGTGATCGAATCCGCCTTCAATCCGCAAGCCCTGTCCACCGCCGACGCGGCCGGCCTGTGGCAGTTCGTGCCGGGTACCGGCAAGGACTTCAACCTGAAGCAGAACATGTTCAAGGACGAGCGCCGCGGCGTGCTGGCCTCGACCGATGCGGCCCTCACCTACCTGCAGCGCCTGTACACCATGTTCGGCGACTGGCAGCTGGCCCTGGCGGCCTACAACTGGGGCGAAGGCAACATCCAGCGCATCGTCAAGAAGAACCAGGCGCTCGGCAAGGGCACCGATTTCGAGAGCCTGGCCGAGCTGATGCCGGCGGAAACCCGCAATTACGTGCCCAAGCTGCAGGCGGTCAAGAACATCGTCGCCAACCCGTCGCAATACAACGTGGCGCTGCCGGTCATCGACAACCAGCCCTACTTCACCGCCATCGACAAGACCAGCGACATCGACGTCGCCGTCGCGGCCCAGCTGGCCGAAATGTCGCTCGACGAGTTCCGCGCGCTCAATCCGCAGTTCAAGAAGCCGGTCATCACCGGCGGCGAAAAGACCAAGATCCTGTTGCCGAAGGAAAACGCCGAGAAGTTCCACCTGAACCTGGCCGGGTGGGGCCGCGAGCTGTCGACCTGGACCACCCACAAGATCACCAGTGCCCGCACCAGCATCAGCGCGCTGGCATCGAAGTTCGGCACCACCCCGGAAGTCATCCGCCAGGCCAACAACATCCCGGCCAAGTCGACCATCAAGGCCGGCTCGACCATCCTGGTGCCGAAGGCCTCGGCCTCGCAGGCCGGCGACATCGCCGAGAACATCATCGAGAACGCGGTGGTGGCCTTCGAAGCCGAGCGCAGCCCGCGCGTGAAGGCCAAGACCTCGCGTTACAAAGTCAAGGCGACCGCCTCGTCCAGCAAGCGCATCGCACGCAACACCTCGTCCAAGCGCAAGCAGCGCTGATCCACATCAAGGCCGGCGCTTAGACCGGCCTTGAACCCCTCCCAGCAACGGCCGTCCAGGTGGACGGCCGCGTGCAGACTTTTGTAATCTGATGTATGATGTCGTTTGTGCGCTGCAATAGCAGGTCCGAACAGACAGGATCCAGCAGTTCACCACAGCAGTACAACAAGCAGCATCGCAAGCCTTGGCGACAAACGATCGCCCTTCTTAAAAGCCCTCCCGCCCTGCGTGTCAGCATCCAGACACCGTCCCGGCGCAAAGCTTTTGTGCCGAAATTTCTTTCATTTCTGAGTCATTTCGTAGTGTTGGTTCGCGTTGCTATTCTGCGCTCGTCGTTTCGACACGACACGCGCGATCATGATTGAATTCCGAAAGTAAAAGTACACATGAGTTTTGAAGCACTAGGTTTACACGCGTCGCTCGTCAAGGCAGTAGCAGGCGCCGGCTACACCAAGCCGACCCCGGTCCAGGAGCAAGCCATCCCTGCCGGCATTGCCGGCCGCGACCTGCTGGTCTCCTCGCAGACCGGCTCGGGCAAGACCGCGGCATTCATGCTGCCGGCCCTGCACAAGCTGGCCAACATGGAACCAGTGGCTCCGGCCCGCACCCCGGCGCAGAACGCGCAGTCGGCGCGCGCCCGTGGCGAACGCGTCCGCTTTACCCCGGCCCAGCCGAAGATGCTGGTCCTGACCCCGACCCGCGAACTGGCACTGCAGGTGACCACCGCGACCGAACAATATACTACCGACATGCGCCGCATCCGCGCCGTGTCGATCCTGGGCGGCATGCCGTATCCGAAGCAGATGCAACTGCTGTCGAAGAATCCGGAAATCCTGGTGGCAACCCCGGGCCGTCTGATCGACCACATGGAATCGGGCAAGATCGACTTCTCCCAGCTTGAGATCCTGGTGCTGGACGAAGCCGACCGCATGCTCGACATGGGCTTCATCGACGACATCGAGAAGATCGTCGCTGCGACCCCGGCTACCCGCCAGACCATGCTGTTCTCGGCCACGCTGGACGGCGTGGTGGGCAACATGGCGCGCCGCATCACCAAGGATCCGCAGACGATCCAGATCATGAGCGCGGCCAACCGCCACGAGAACATCGTGCAGAAGGTGCACTTTGTCGACGACCTGTCGCACAAGAACCGCCTGCTCGACCACCTGCTGCGTGACGAGTCGATGGACCAGGCCGTGGTGTTCACCGCGACCAAGCGCGACGCCGACATGATCGCCGACCGCCTGAACATCGCCGGCTTCGCGGCCGCCGCCCTGCACGGCGACATGCACCAGGGCGCGCGCAACCGCACCCTGGACAGCATGCGCCGCGGCCAGGTGCGCGTGCTGGTGGCGACCGACGTCGCCGCCCGCGGCATCGACGTGCCCACCATCACCCACGTGGTGAACTACGACCTGCCGAAGTTCCCCGAGGACTACGTGCACCGTATCGGCCGTACCGGCCGTGCCGGCCGCAATGGTCTCGCGATCTCGCTGGTCAACCATGCCGAGAACATGAACGTGCGCCGCATCGAGCGCTTCACCAAGCAGACCATCCCGGTCGATGTGGTGGAAGGTTTCGAGCCGAAGCGTGCCGCCCCGACCCGTTCGGCCAGCCGTCCGGGCTGGAAGCCGGGCGATGGCCGCAATGCCCACAAGCCGGGCCAGCGCAGCTTCTCCAAGCCGGGCTATGGCGCGCCGCGCGAAGGCGGCTACGGTGACCGTGCCCCGCGTGAAGGCGGCTACGCCCGTCCGGGGGACAGCCGCCCTGCCGAGAGCCGTTACGCCGACCGCGGTCCGCGTGAAGGCTACGGCGCACCGCGTACCAGCGGCTATGGCGACCGTCCGCAGCGTGAAGGCGGCTACCGCCGCGACGCGGCCCCGCGCGAAGGTGCTCCAAGCGGCGCCCCACGCGAAGGCGGCTACCGCGGCACCCGCCCGGAAGGCGCCCGCCGTGAAGGCGGCTACGCCAAGTCGGCGCACCCGCGTTCGGCTGACGGCACCCGCCGCACTTTCGGCGACTACTGATCGTCACACGCAAGACCCGCAGCGCTTCGGCGCTGCAAGAAAAAGCTGCTCACGCAGCTTTTTTTTCGCCCTGCTCCCCGCGCCGGGCGTCAAGGAATCAGTCAGCGTCGCCTTGCCGCCCCACCAGCGCGCGATACCAGAACTGCATTGCCCTCGATGCCACCCGAGTATCCGTGCGGAGGATTTTCGCTTCCTTGTACATCGATTCATAGCCGATTTCGATGTCGATTGCGCGACCGCCGGCAAGTTTCACCATCTCTGCCAGGCAGGCGCTGCTCCCGGCCGATTTCGTCAGGAAGAGGACCGGCTTTTCGTCGCCAGGCCTGAGCGTGGTTTCTCCTTTCGGCCAACCGCTCCCGAAGCACGCAGGATTTGCCTCGGTTGTAGCGATGATCTCGCTCCATCGATCCGCATCGAAACCTTCCGCAGCGACCCCGCCTGAACGAACGGAAAAGGACTTGATGACCGCGGGTCCGAGTCCCTCGTTCGTCATATAAAAGCCATTCTTTCCACCGAGCCCCTCCAAGTAAGGGGTAATTTGCAATATCGGAGCAACGGAAAGCCTATTGTGCTCGCGTCCGATTTCAAGCTGCTGCCACGTAAAGACTGCGGCAAGGATTGAAATGGGAAGTGCCAGCGCTGCAGTAACGGCCTGAACCACGTTATGGTTGATGTTCATCGGTAGATTGTTGTCATGTCGGTAGAAGGAGCCCTCGACTCTAGCGATCGCATCGGCGCAACGCAAATCCGACGAGCAGACCGGGCCGATCCGGTCAAACGCACATCGGCGGCCGGCTTTCCTCGGCAGAACCGGGCAAGACCGCATGCCTCGCATATAATCACGGTCCATTTCTGGAGAAGCCGGCAGTGCGCAAGCGCATCCTTATCGTCAGCCCCGCCGATGTGCGGGACAATAACGGCAATTGGCAGACGGCGAGCCGCTGGGCGCGGTTTCTGGGCGGCCTGGGCGATGTGCAGATCGCGGGCAACTGGTCCCTACACGACGCCGCGCCCGACCTGATGGTGGCCCTGCATGCGCGCCGTTCGGCCGCCTCGCTGGAGGCATTCAGCCGCGCCTGTCCGGAGCGGCCGTCCGTGCTGGTCCTGACAGGGACCGACCTGTACCGCGACATCGCCCTGGACGCCGCCGCCCGCGCCTCGCTCGAGCGCGCCCACGCCCTAGTCCTGCTGCAGCCGGCCGGCCTGGCGCTGCTGCCGGAGGCGCTGCGCGCCAGGGCGCGGGTCATCTACCAGTCGGCGCCAAGCCTGCGTCCCTACCTGCGCCGCGGGCAGGCGCGCTTCGCCGACATCTGCATGATCGGCCACCTGCGCGAGGAAAAGGATCCATTGACCTTCATCCGCGCCGCCGGCATGGTGACCCACCCCGCCGCGCGCCTGCTCCACATTGGCGGCGCGCTCGACCCCACCTTGGGCCAGGCCGCCCTCGAGGCGCAGGCAGCCAACCCGCGCTACCGCTGGCTCGGCGCCCTGCCCCATGCGGCTACGCGCCAGCGCCTGAAACGCTGCCATGCAATGGCCATTACCTCGCGCATGGAAGGCGGCGCCAACGTGATCATCGAAGCCGTGACCAGCGGCGTGCCGGTGCTGGCATCCGATATCAACGGCAACCGCGGCATGCTGGGCGAGGATTATGCCGGCTATTTCGCGCCGGGCGATGCGGCCGCACTGGCCCGGCTGGCCGACCGGATCATCGGCGACAGCGAGTTCGACGCCCTGTTGCGGCGCCAGTGCGCGGCCCGCGCCGCCCTGTTCCTGCCTGGCGCCGAGCAAGCGGCGCTGCGCGACTTGGTGGATAATCTGCTCCTTCACGCGCCCGGCGCGACCACCAACACGAAAGACTAGGATGAGCACGACGACTGACCAACCAATCAAACTGACTTCGTTCTCGCACGGCGGCGGCTGCGGCTGCAAGATCGCGCCGGGCGTGCTGTGCGAAATCCTGAGCAAATCCGCCGGCTTCCCGGTGCCGAAGGAGCTGATGGTCGGCATCGAGACGGCCGACGATGCCGCCGTCTACAAGCTCAACGACGAGCAGGCCCTGATCGCCACCACCGACTTCTTCATGCCGATCGTCGACGATCCCTTCGACTTCGGCCGCATCGCCGCGACCAATGCGATCTCGGACGTGTACGCGATGGGCGGCACCCCGATCATGGCCCTGGCCCTGGTCGGCATGCCGGTCAACAAGCTGCCGCTCGAGACCATCGGCCAGATCATCCGCGGCGGCGAGTCGGTCTGCGCCGACGCCGGCATCCCGATCGCCGGCGGCCATACCATCGACTCGGTCGAGCCGATCTACGGGCTGGTGGTGATGGGCCTGGTGCATCCGTCCAAGATCAAGCGCAATGCCGACGCTCGAGCCGGCGACGTGCTCGTTCTCGGCAAGCCGCTCGGCGTGGGCGTGCTGTCGGCCGCGTTGAAGAAGGATGCGCTGGGCGAAGAAGGCTACGCGGCCATGATCGCCAATACCACCAAGCTGAACAAGCCCGGGCGCCTGCTGGCCGAGATGCCGGGCGTGCATGCCCTGACCGACGTCACCGGCTTCGGCCTGCTGGGCCACCTGCTCGAGCTGGCGCGCGGCGCCGGACTGTCGGCCACGCTGGAGATGGACAAGGTGCCGCTGCTGCCCGGCGTGCTGCAGCTGGCCCAGGACGGCTTCTTCACCGGTGCCTCAGGCCGCAACTGGGATGCCTACGGCAAGGACGTCGACCTCGGCGCCGCCGTCACGCCGGCCCAGCGCGCGCTGCTGACCGACCCGCAGACCTCGGGCGGCCTCCTGGTGTCCTGCGACCCGGCCAGCGTGGACGAGGTGCTGGCGCTGTTCGCCCGCGAAGGTTTCGAGCATGCCGCCGTGATCGGCCGCATGGACGAAGGCGCTGCGCGCATCAGCGTCGCTTAAGCACTATTCCTGCCGGCCGCCAGCGCCTCGGTTTGGCCGCCTTGCTCGCCTGGCGGCGACGGCAACCGGACCGGCGCTGGCGCATGCAGGGACAGCACGACTGCGCTCAGCACCAGCAACACGAACAGCAGCACCACCAGCGCAAGCAAGACCGGCAGCGGAAGGACGATAGCGACTGTCTGGCTCATGGCATCTCCCGATTCAATGGAACTTGCGCGCGCTTGAGCCAAGCCAAGCCGGCCGCGCAAGCCCATACTGTGCCATTGCCATTGATAAAGAAATTGACCGGGCGCAAGCGGTGCCCGTGCAGCGTGGCAGCCTCAGGCAGGCGGCGGCTCGGTATGCATCGGCTCCGGCGGCCGGTCGACCAGTCCGTGCCCGACGCGTTCGTATTCAGCGATCACCTGGGCGCCGAGCAGCAGCAGCGTGGCCGCGATCTCGAGGCTGAACATGACCACGATCGCCGTCGTCATCGAGCCGTACACGAGGTTCACCTGCGACAGGGTCGAGAAATACCAGACCAGCACGCGCCGCGCGATCTCCCACAGCAGCGCCGCGCTGACGCCGCCGATCAGCGCATGCCACAGCGACAGGCGGCCGACCGGCATCACCAGGTAGATCGAGGTCAGCACCAGGATTTCGCCGAACAGCCCGAGCAGGTAGAGCAAGGCGCCCGAGACGCCGCCCAAAGACCACTGGACCCCGAACAGCCAGATGCTCTCTTTCCCCAGCACTTCGAGGGCGCCGGCCACCAGGGTCACGATCATGACGCCGACGCCCAGCGCCAGGATGTAGCAGTACGGGAGCACGGCCGAAACCAGAAAGTGGCGGCGCCGGACCGACACCCGGTGGATGAAGATCACGCTCATTGCGTTCTCCAGCACCGTGAAGGCGAGCGAACTGAAGAACAGCATGGTGCCGCCCAGCACCCAGGTGATCAGCTCGCGGTTCTCGAGGAAGTGCGCCACCTCGTCCACGATCGGCTGCGACTGCCCCGGCACCAGCATGCCCAGGTAGCGCTGCAGGGTCTCGAGCAGCTCGGCCTGTTCGATGAAGTGCGACAGCGCCACCACCGCCAGCATCAGGAAGGGCACGATCGACAGCAAGGCGTAATAGGCGACGGCGCCGGCCAGCAGCAGGCCCTGGTTGGCGCGAAAGCCCCGCATCACCTGCAGGCTGAAGTTGAGCGGGTGCGCCAGGATCCAGGCATTGGCGCGCTGGTCCAGCAGGCGCTCGCGCCAGCTCCTGCGCCGCGTCATCGGGCCAGCCTGATCCCGGTGAACTGCCAGCGCGCCCCGGCCGGGAAGAAGTTGCGGTAGCTGGCGCGCGCATGGCCATCGGGCGTGGCGCAGGAGGAGCCGCGCAGCACGTACTGGTTGACCATGAACTTGCCATTGTATTCGCCGATGGCGCCGGCGGCCGGCGCATAGCCGGGGTAAGGCGCGTAGCTGCTGCTGGTCCACTGCCAGCAGGCCCCGAACATCTGCAGCAGGCCGTCGCCCTCCGCCGCTTCCGGGTGCAGGGCGCCGCCAGCCAGGCTGGCCTGGCGCGCGGCGAATTCCCACTCGGCCTCGGTCGGCAGGCGCGCGCCGCGCCAGCGCGCATAGGCGTCGGCCTCGTACAGCGAGACGTGGGTGACCGGGCGCGCCGGATCGAGCGCCTGCACGCCGTGCAGGGTGAACTCGTTCCAGGCGCCATCGTCCGATCTTATCCAGTAGAGCGGATGCAGGATGTCGCCGCTGCATACCCGGTCCCAGCCTTCGGCCAGCCACAGGGAGGGATCGCGGTAGCCGCCGGCCCGGATGAACTCCAGGTACTCGCCGTTGGTGACCAGGCGCGAAGCCAGCTCGAAGGGTGCGACGTAGGTGCGGTGGCGCGGCAGCTCGTTGTCGAAGCAGAAGCCACTGCCGCCGTAGCCGATTTCGGCCAGGCCGCCGTCGTACTCGATCCAGGCGGTCGGATCCGGCGCCATCCCGGCCTCCATCTCCTGCGGCGAATAGGCCGGGTACAGCGGGTTCTGGGCCAGCAGGTGCTTGAGATCGGTGAGCATCAGTTCCTGGTGCTGCTGCTCGTGCTGCAGCCCGAGTTCGAGCAGCCTGGCGACTTCAGGCCCGGCGCCTGCCGCCAGCAGCCTGGCGACGCGGCCGTCGACGTCCTGGCGGTAGGCGCGCACCTCGTCCAGCGCGGGCCGGGTAAGCAGGCCGCGCCGGGGGCGCGGATGCTTGGCGCCGATGCCGTTGTAGTAGGAGTTGAACAGCACCCGGAAGGCCGGGTGGAAAGGCGCAAAGCCGGGCTCATACGCTTCGAGGATGAAGGTCTCGAAGAACCAGGTGGTATGCGCCAGGTGCCACTTGACGGGGCTGGCGTCCGGCATCGACTGCGCGCAGCAGTCCTCGCTAGATAAGGGCGCGGCGATCTCGAGCGAGCGGCGGCGCACCCGGTCGAAGGCGTGCAGGAGGTCTTCGCGCTGCCCGATGCCCATCAGTGAATCGCCTGTGCGTGGATCACCGCGAACCAGCGCTGCGGATCGGTCCACACGCGGGTGGCCTCGAACCCGGACCGCTCCAGCAAGGCGATCGCATCGGCCTGCTGGTACTTGTAGCTGTTCTCGGTGTGGATGCGCTCGCCCGGCTCGAACACGCGCGAGCAGGCCTTGCCGCCGCAGTTCCAGTGCACCTCTTGGCGGCGCACCGCCTCCAGGTGCATCTCGACGCGGCCGCGCTCGGCCTGGTAGAAGCCGTGGTGGCGCCAGGCGCGGATGTCGAAGTCGGCCCCGACCAGGTGGTTCACGTGGCGCAACACATTCAGGTTGAAGGCCGCGGTGACCCCGAGGGCGTCGTCATAGGCGGCGTCGAGGGTGGCCTTGTCCTTGGCCAGGTCGATGCCGATCAGCACGCCGCCATCGTCGCCGCACTGGGCGCGCAGGCGGCGCAAGAAACCCAGGGCCTCGTCCGGGGTGAAGTTGCCGATCGAGGAGCCGGGGTAGAAGAACAGGCGGCGCGCGGCGCGTACCTGCGCGGGCAGCTCGAAGCGGCTGGAAAAGTCCATGCCCAGCGCTTCCATGTCGATGTGCGGGAAGCGCTGGCGCAGGCGCTCCAGGGCCTCGCACAGGAAGCCGGTCGAGATGTCGACCGCCACGTACTGGGCGGGGTTCAAGAGCGGGAACAGCGCGGCCGCCTTGGCGCAGTTGCCGGCGCCCAGGTCGACCAGCGTCGCCCCAGGGCCGGCCACGCGCGCGATCTCGGCCCCGTGGCGGACGAAAATGGCGGCCTCGGTGCGGGTCGGGTAATACTCGGGCAGTTCGCAGATGGCCTCGAACAGCTTCGAGCCGAGCGCGTCGTACAGGAACTTGGGCGAGATCCAGGCGCCAGGGGCCTGGAGGCCGGCGTGCAGCTCGTCCGCCACATGGGCATTGGCGGCGCGCGGGCGGTCTTGCGTGCAGGAGATGTGCATAAGCGTTATCATTCGTGCCGCCATACCGCCGGATGCGCCATGGCATAGGGTTCAGTTGCTGTTTTTGCCATAATAGCGGATTCCGGATTTTCGCCGTTTCCCGCAGCCGTGCTGCCGTGACGTCCCCGGTTCACCACTTTCTACTACTTAATAAGAATGCCAACCATGACTTCGTACTCGACTTCGCGTGTCCTGAAAACCATGTTCGCCGCTGCTACGGTGAGCCTGAGCTTCGCTGCCGCCGGCGGCGCCCATGCCCAGAACACGCCAGGCGTGCTGCGCGTCTCGGCCATCCCCGACGAAGCGCCGACCGAGCTGCAGCGCAAGTTCGAGCCGCTGGGCAAGTACCTGTCCAAGGCCACCGGCCTGAAGGTCGAGTTCACCCCGGTGACGGACTACGCGGCCTCGGTCGAAGGCCTGATCAACCGCAAGATCGACATGGTCTGGTTCGGCGGCTTCACCTTCGTGCAGGCCAACGTGCGCAGCAAGGGCCAGGTCGTGCCGCTGGTGCAGCGCGCCGAGGACGAGAAGTTCCGCTCGGTCTTCATCACCACCAAGCCGGACATCAACAAGCTGGAAGACCTGAAAGGCAAGACCCTGTCCTTCGGCTCGGAATCGTCGACCTCGGGCCACCTGATGCCGCGCTCCTTCCTGCTGGGCGCGAAGATCAACCCGGACACCGACCTCAAGCGCGTCGCCTTCTCGGGCGCGCATGACGCCACCGTGGCCGCGGTCGCGGGCGGCAAGGTCGATGCCGGCGCCCTGAACATCTCGGTCTGGGACAAGCTGGTGGAAACGAAGAAGGTCGACCCCAAGGCGGTGCGCGTGTTCTACACCACCCCGGGCTACTACGACTACAACTGGACCGTGCGCAGCGACATGAGCCCGGCCCTGCAGAAGAAGATCACCGACGCCTTCCTGGCGCTGGATGCCTCGACCCCGGAAGGCAAGCAAATCCTGGACCTGCAGCGCGCCACCAGGTTCGTCCCGACCAGGACCGCGAACTACGGCGCGATCGAGGCCGCGGCGCGCAACGCCGGCCTGCTGAAGTAATCCGGAGCTGGCTGCTGCGCGATGACTTTCCGGCTCGAGAAACTCACGGTACGCCACCTGGCGGCAACGGCGCAGGCGCCGGCCGCCCTCCATGAGCTCGACCTGGACGTCGCGCCCGGCGAGCAGCTGGCCCTGATCGGCCCTTCCGGCGCCGGCAAGACCACCCTGCTCGCCACCCTCGCCTGCGCCCACCGCCCGCAGTCCTCGGACGTGGGCGGCTTCTCCGTGTTCGGACAAGACCCCTGGGCCTTGCCGCAATCGGCACGCCACCGCCTGCGCGCGCGCCTGTTCCTGGCGCCGCAGACCCCGCCGCTGCCGCCGCGCCAACGCGTGGTCACCGCGGTGCTGGCCGCGCGCCTGCCCCACATGAGCCTGTGGCAGGCCTTCGCCTCGCTGGTGCGCCCGAGCGACCCGGATGCGGCCTACGCCGCCCTGGCGCGCTTCGGCCTGGGCGACAAGCTGTATGCGCGCGTCGACCGCCTGTCGGGCGGCGAACGCCAGCGCTGCGGCCTGGCGCGTCTGCTGCTCTCCAGCGCCGAAGCCTTCCTGGTCGACGAGCCGATCTCCGCGCTCGACCCGGCACTGGCCCGCCATACCCTGGCCACGCTGCAGCAGGAGGCCTCGGCGCGCAAGGCTAGCCTGGTGTGCAGCCTGCACCAGGTCGAGATGGCGCGTGCCCACTTCCCGCGCCTGGTCGGCCTGCGCGCCGGGCGCATCGTGTTCGATGCGGCGACTAGCGCGGTGAGCGACGCCATGATCGCCGCCCTGTACGAGAACGAGGCGGTCGAAGCGCCTCCGCAGCATCCGCACGAGCCGCCCGAGCGGATCGCCGTCGGCGCCTGCTTCTGATGAAGGCCGCCCATCCGGACCCGGCCTGGCGCGGCCGCGTCAGCGCCACGCTCGTCGGCCTGCTGCTCCTGTGGCCGATGCTGGCGGCCAGCGAGTTCAAGCCCTGGCTGCTGTTCGACCCGCAAAGCCTGGCGGCGGCCTGGCACTTCCTGTCCGACTTCCTGCGTCCCTCGCTCGAGGGCGAGTTCCTGGCCATGGTGCTGCGCGAAACCTGGCAGACCGTGGCCATCGCCACCGCCGGCCTCTCGCTGGCCCTGCTGGGCGCGATCCCGGCCACCATGCTGATCAGCGAGCGCCTGTCGATTTCGCGCCTCGGCACCGGACGCATGCATCCGCTGGCGTCGCTGGTGCGCCAGCTGCTGCGTTGGGTGCTGGTGCTGTTGCGCAGCGTGCCCGAACTGGTATGGGCGCTGCTGTTCGTGCGCATCGTCGGCCTCGGGCCGACCGCCGGGGTGCTGGCCATCGCCCTGGCCTATTCGGGCATGCTGGCCAAGGTCTATGCCGAGATCCTCGAGTCCTCCGATGCCCACGCGACCGACATCCTGCTGGCCAACGGCAGCGGACGCCTCCCGGCCCTGCTGTACGGCGCCCTGCCGGAATCGAGCGCCGAACTGGTGTCCTACACCGTCTACCGCTGGGAATGCGCGATCCGCGGCTCGGCGGTGATGGGCTTCGTCGGCGCCGGCGGCCTGGGCCAGCGCATGGAAGAGTCGACCAAGATGATGGCGGGCGGCGAAGTGTCCACCATGCTGATCATGTTCGTGCTGCTGGTGGCGCTGGCCGACCTGGTCTCTAAGCTGCTGCGCCGGAGGCTCGGATGACGCCGCAGCTGCCGCCACCGCCGCCGCGCAGCTGGGGCACCCCGCTGCTGCTGCTGGCGCTGGCCGCCCTGGTGGTGGCGAGCTTTGCCTCGCTGCCGCTGCAATGGTCGGCCTTCTTCACGCCCGAGGCGCTGGCGTCCGGCGCGGAATTCCTGGCCGGCTTCACGCCGCCCGAGACCGGCCGCGCCTTCCTCGCCAAGACCGCCGGCGCCCTGTGGGAGACGCTGGCCATGTCCCTGGTCGGCACCTTGCTGGCGGTGATTGGTGGCATGTTGCTTGCCCTGCCCGCGGCCGGCCGCATCGGCCGGGTGCTGCGCGGCCTGACCCGGGCGCTGCTGAACATCCTGCGCTCGATCCCGGAACTGGTGTGGGCCGCCCTGCTGCTGGTCGCGGCCGGGCTCGGCCCCTTCGCCGGGACCCTGGCGCTGGCCGCGCACACCAGCGGCGTACTGGGGCGCCTGTTCGCCGACGCCCTCGAGAACGTCGAGCCGCTGCCGGAAGCGAGCCTGCGCACCAACGGCGCCGCGCCGCTCGCCGCTTTCCTGTACGCTACCCTGCCGCAGGCCCTGCCGCAGATGCTGTCCTATACCCTGTACCGCTGGGAGAACAACATCCGCGCGGCCGCCGTGCTGGGCGTGGTCGGCGCCGGCGGGCTGGGCCAGATGCTGAAATACCACCTGTCGCTGTTCCAGATGCAGAGCGCGGCCACCGTCGTGATCGCGATGCTGCTGCTGGTGGCCAGCGTGGATGCCCTCAGCTTCGCGCTGCGCCGTACGCTGACCCGCTAGGAGCCGGATCGCCATGCTCGTCCTCGACAACCTGACCAAATCCTACGGTGGCCGCACGGTGCTGTCGCAGCTGTCGCATGCCTTCCGCGCCGGCGAGTTCGTGGCCATCATGGGCGAGTCGGGGGTCGGCAAGTCGACCCTGCTGAACATCATCGCGGGCCTGGACGCACCCGACGCGGGCCAGGTGATCGTGGACGGCACGCCGATGTCGGCGCTCGACGACGCCGCGGCGACCCGCCTGCGCCGCACCCGCATGGGCTTCATCTTCCAGGCCTTCCACGTGCTGCCGCACCTGACGTTGCGCCAGAACGTGGCGCTGCCGCTGCTGCTGAACCGCACACCGGACGGGCGCGCCGACGAGATGCTGGCCGCGGTCGGCCTGGCCGGGCGCGGCAACGACTTCCCGCGCCAGCTGTCCGGCGGCGAACTGCAGCGCGTGGCGATCGCCCGCGCGCTGGTGCACCGCCCCGCCCTGCTGCTGGCGGATGAACCGACCGGCAACCTCGACCCCGAGACCGCCGGGGGCATCCTCGATCTGCTGCGCCGTGAAACCCGCGCGAGCGGCGCCGGCGCCATCATGGTCACCCACTCCCACGCGGCCGCCGCCATGGCCGACCAGGTGCTGCTCCTGACACGTTCCGGATTGAAATTAGCGTAAATTCCGCGAAGAAAGACCGATGTTGCGGTCCGTTACGTCCAATTCGTAAATCGCGTGCAGCGCAATCGTAGTAATATCACAACGACCCCACCACATAAGTCCTGACAATACACAGGGGGCTATTTCCAGAACAAGTCGATCTGTCCCGAATTATCGTTTTATATTCGGAGAAGCACCATGAGCGTACGACAGAAAAAACAGGAAATGCTCGCCGCGATGCACCGGGCCCGTGCCCTGGAGCCGTCGAGCTTCGTGCCCAACAAACTGCTCGACACCCTGATCGAGCGCATGCAGCTGAAGAATGATGCCGAGCTGTGCCGTGTACTCGAGGTGCAGCCGCCGATTATCAGCAAGATCCGCCACCGCAAGCTCAACGTCGGCGCCACGATCCTGCTGCGCATGCACGAGAAATCGAACATCCCGATCCGCGAACTGAAGGAGCTCACCAGCGCCTCGGTACACTAGGACGCGCTTAGTCCTGGCTGGCCGGCGGCCTTCCGGTCTTAAGCTGAGGCAGCGCCGCCAGCACCGCCTTGAGGGTCGCGATGTCGACCTGGCCCAGCAGGGCCACACCGATGCGCAGCAGCTCGCTCTTCTTGACGTCGATGCCGGCGCGCAGGCAGGCCTGCTTGACCTCGGCAAGCACGGCGTATTCCTGCTCGGGCATGGTGAAGCTGTCGCGCACCAGCACCGGGCGCGCGGTGTCGGCCTCGCGTACCGCGGCCGGGGCTGCCGTCTTGCGCGGGGCGCGTTTCGCCACCGGGGCGGCCAGCGACTTCGCCGCCGCCTTCGCGGCTGCCTTGACGGTGGGTTTGGCAGCGGGTTTGGCAGACTCTGCTGCCTTGGCCGCCGGCTTCGCGGCAGGTTTCACAGCGGGCCTGGCCGCTTTGGCGGGCGCGGCTTTCGCACGCGCCGCTCCCTTGGCTGCCGCCGTGACGGCAGCGGACTTCCTGGGCATTACTGACTCCATCGTTCAACAAGCTAAACAATATAGTCGATTTGCCACTAGAGTGCCAACGTGAGCATCAACTCGAAGGTGATTTGAACGCTTACCCCGCGTCGTGTCCGTCCTCGTCCGCAAACTCCTGCGCGATGCCGGCGAATTCCGCCTCCAGCGCAAAGAAGGCGTCCAGCACGTCCGGGTCGAAATGCGTCCCGCGGCCCTGGCGCATGATCTCGAGCGACTGCGCGTGGGAGAACGGCGGCTTGTAGACGCGGCGCGAGATCAGCGCATCGTAGACGTCGGCCACCGCCATCAGGCGCGCCGATACGGGTATCGCATCGCCGCTCAGGTTTTCCGGGTAACCGCTGCCGTCCCATTTCTCCTGGTGCGAATGGGCGATCTCGCGCGCGAACATCAGGAAGCTGTTGCTGCCGCCCAGGTGCTTCTCGGCCAGCATGATGGTGTCGCGCCCGTAGGCCGCATGCAGCTTCATCACCTCGAACTCCTCCGGGTCGAGCTTGCCCTGCTTTTGCAGGATGCGGTCGGGAATCGCGGCCTTGCCGATGTCGTGCAAGGGCGCCGACTTGGTCATCAGCTCGAT
The DNA here is from genome assembly GCF_002454935.1 of Massilia sp. UBA6681. Lineage (NCBI taxonomy): Bacteria > Pseudomonadati > Pseudomonadota > Betaproteobacteria > Burkholderiales > Oxalobacteraceae > Massilia > Massilia sp. UBA6681. The sequence continues at coordinate 108,533 of NZ_DKJX01000112.1, read as the reverse complement.
GTTCTCGTCGGTCAGGCTGGCGGCGAAGCGCGGGTGGCTGCGCAGCTTCATCGCCAGCGCGCGCATGTAGCGCTGGGTGCGGCGGATGTGGTTGCCGCTCAGGCCATCCAGCGTGCCGTCGCGGGTCTCGGCCATCGCCCCCATCGCCAGGATCAGGGCTTCCTGCATCAGGAGCAGCTGCGCGGTGCGCTGCTGGACCATGCGTTCCAGGTTCTCGTTATGCTCCTGCAACAGCTTGCGCGCCGCGCGCAGGGTCAGGTGGGTCGAGACGCGCGCGAACAGGATCGGCGGGCTGATCGGCTTGCCGAGGTAGTCGACCGCGCCCACCGACAGGCCCATCGCCTCGTCCTCGATCTGGTTCTTCGCGGTCAGGAAGATCACCGGGATGTCGCTGGTGGCCGGGTTGGCCTTCAGCTGGCGGCAGGTCTCGTAGCCGTCCATCCCCGGCATCATCACGTCGAGCAGGATCAGGTCCAGGTCCGGGGTGGCCGCGGCGACCTGCAACGCGGTGCTGCCGTTGGTGGCGACCTTGGTGTGGTACTTGTCCTTCAGCAGGCGCGACAGCAGCATGATGTTGTCCGGCGTATCGTCGACGATCAGGATCGTCGGCCGGTATGGTCGGTCATGCTGCGCGTCCTGCGGCACCCGGTCCTTCAATGAATTCATAGTTGTTCCGCAATGGAGGAAGAAGCGCCGCTGGCCTGGGTCAGCACCAGGCGCGCCTCTTCGAATTCGTAACGCGACAGGTGCGCCTCGAGGCGCGCCAGCGCGCCCGGGCCGAGCAGGCGGCCCAAGGAAGCGCGCACGGTGTCGAAATAATCGGTGGCTTCGCCCGAGAACTCGGCCAGCAGGCGTTCCAGCTGGGCCGCGGCCGCGCGGGCGCGCTCGGCATCGCTGCGGTCCGGCTCGCCCTTCCCGAGCGGCGCCCCGGCCGGCACTTCAGGGGCGTTGGCGAAGTAGCAGTCGAGCGCATCCATCAGGTCGGCCATGACGCGCTCGAGCGCCGCCACGCTGCGCTCGAGCGCGGCAAGGTCGGGCTCGCGCAGCGCAGGCCTGGCGGCCAGCTCTTCGATCTCGCGCGCCAGCGACATCAGCTCGCGTGCGCCGATGTTGCCGGCCACCCCGCGCAGCGAATGCGCACGGCTGGCCACTTCGCGCAGGCGGCCGCCGTCGAAGTCGCTGCGAATGCTGCAGCCGGCGTCGCGCTGGGAGCTGCGGAAGCGGTCCAGCAGCTCGACGTAGAGGGCGCTGTTGCCGCCGACGTTGCGCAGGCCGAAGCCCGCATCGATGCCGGCCAGGCCCGGCAGCGGCGCCAGCTCGGCGGCTTGGTCCTGGCCCGGCAGCGCGGGCGTCGCAAACCGCGCCGGCATCGCCTTGCCCATCCAGCGCGCCAGGGTGGCGTACAGCTTTTCCGGATCGACCGGCTTGGTGATGTAATCCTGCATCCCTTCGCTCAGGCAGCGCTCGCGGATCTCGGCCAGCGCATGCGCCGTCATCGCGATCACCGGCAGCTCGTCGAAGCGCGGGTCCTTGCGCAGCTCGACCGTGGCGGCGTGGCCGTCCAGCTGCGGCATCTCGAGGTCCATCAGCACCAGGCGGTAGGCGCCGGGGCCGGCGTCGAACAGCCTTTCCAGGGCCTGCTGGCCGGTCGAGGCGACGTCCACGTCCACGCCCTGGGCTTCGAGCAGCTCGCGCGCGATCTGCTGGTTGACCAGGTTGTCCTCGACCACCAGCACGCGCGCGCCATGCGCCTGGGCGCGCGCGACGAAGGCGCCGCCCCCGCCGGCCTGGGCGGCCGTGAACAGGCCGGCCAGGGTGCCGGACAGCGCCGACTGCACGAAGGGTTTGAACAGGAAACCGTTGACGCCCGCCTCTTCCGCGCTGGCCTGCACGTCCTCGCGCCCGAAGGCGGTCACCAGCACGGTCAGCGGCGGCGCACACAAGTCCTTGTTCGCGCTGATGCGGCGCACCAGCTCGATGCCGTCCATGCGCGGCATGGTGCAGTCCGTCAGAACCAGCCGGTAAGGCATGCCGGCGGCATCGGCCGCGATGATGGCGCCTTCGGCGTGGCGCGCATCCGATGCGCACTCGACCCGCAGCGGCAGCGCCGCCAGGGCCTCGCGCAGGATGGCGCGCGCCAGCGCGCTGTCGTCGACCACCAGCACGCGCGCGCCGGTCAGCTCCGGCGGCGCCACCAGCGTCGACTCGGGTTCGCCCGAAAGGGCGAAATCGAGGTCGAAGTGGAAGGTCGAACCGGCGCTGGGGGCGCTGTCGACCGCGATGCGCCCGCCCATCAGGCCCACCAGCTGCTGCGAGATCGACAATCCCAGGCCGGTGCCGCCGTACTCGCGCGTGGTCGAGCCGTTGGCCTGGCTGAAGGCGCGGAACAGCTTGGCCTGCTGCTCCTCGCCAATGCCGATGCCGGTGTCGCGCACCGCGAAGCGCAGCTTCACGCGTCCCGGCTCGGCGCCTTTCAGCGGGATGCAGGACAGCTGGATCTCGCCGGCGGGCGTGAACTTGACCGCGTTGTTGACCAGGTTGATCAGGACCTGGCCCAGGCGCAGCGGGTCGCCCACGAGCTTGCGCGGCACCGCGTGCGGCACGTGGAACAGGTATTCGAGGCGCTTGTCGGCGGCGCGCTGGCTGGTGACGCTGGCCACGTTGCCGAGCACCTCGTCCAGGCAGAACGGCACCTGCTCGACGTCGAGCTTGCCCGCCTCGATCTTGGAAAAGTCGAGGATGTCGTTGATGATCCCGAGCAGCGACAGCGCGGCGCGGTGGATCTTGCCGACGTAGTCCCGCTGCTTGGGATTGAGGTCGGTGCGCAGCGCCAGGTAGGCCATGCCGATGATCGCGCTCATCGGGGTGCGGATCTCGTGGCTCATGTTGGCCAGGAACTCGGACTTGGCCACGTTTGCCGCCTCCGCGCGCAGGTTCGACTGGGTCAGTTCCTCGGTGCGGGCGGCGATCTTCTGTTCCAGGTCCTCGTTCAGTTCGCGCAGCTGCTGCTCGATGCGGCTTTTCTCGCGCAGCAGGCCGTTGGTCACCTGCTCGGCCTGGCGCAGCCGGTTCAGGGTGTCGCGGAAACTGCGCACCGCGGACGACAGGCGCCCGACCTGGTCGCGCCGGCCGATGCCGGACAGCCGGATGTCGGTCTCGCCGCGCGCCAGCTTCTCGAGCGCGTCCTGGATGTCGGCGAAGGGCTGCGACATGCGCCGCCCGACCACGAACACGCAGGCCACGATGGCCAGCGTGAGCAGGATATTGGCGCTAGCCGTATGCACGATCTGCTTGCGCAGGTCCTCGTCGATCTGTTCGCGCGAGAAGGCCAGCTCGATCGCTCCCACCGGGTACTTGCGGGTGCCGTCGTTGTAATGGATGCGCTGGCGTACCCACAGTTCGGCCCGGGTGTCGTCGTGGCTGCCGAGCGCCGCGATCAGGCTGCCGTCCGGGGCCAGCACGCGCAGGGTCTGCACTTCGGGCGTCGCGCCGAGCGCGTCCACCACCGAGGACACCGCGGCGCTGTTGATGTCGAACAGCGGGCGCGCCAGCGCCTGCGACAGCACGCGCGCCTGGCGCTCCATGCGCTCCTGCAGGCGCGCGTCGGCGTCCAGGCGCAGGGTATGCAGCGTATAGGTGGTATACACGCCGGTCGACAGCGCGACCGCGAGCACGATGCCGGCGCCGAGCCGGAACACGATATTCTGGCGCCAGTTCTCGACCAGGCGGCGCGGCACCACGCGCACCCGGCTGCGGCGGCCGTTAATGATCTCCCCCGCGGCTGCCGAGCTGCCGGCCGCCGAGCTCCTGCTGTTCGCGCTTGCGGTAGGCGGGACTGTTGCGCACCTCTTCGATCGCATTCCACAGGCGCGTGGCCAGCTGCGGCTGGCTGGTGGCCAGGGCGTTCGACAGCACCAGGAAATAGGGTTTTTCCATCAGCGGCAGCGGCAGCATTTCGAGCCGCTTGCCATGCGGGCCGCGCATCAGGCGCGCGGCATCGCCGCCGCCCATCGCGGCGCCCGCCAGGCGGCCGGCGACCAGTTTCTGCATCAGTTCGTCCGAGCGCTGGCTGCCGTCGTCGGTCGCCACGCCCTGGGCGCGCAGGAATTCCCCCACCGAATAGCCGAGCTGGAAGCCGATGCGGCCGTCCAGGTTGCGGATGCTCTTGCCGTCCCAGTCGAGGCGGCTGCCGCGCGGGCGCACCAGCATGTAGGTATCGAGGTGCATGCGCTTGGAGGCGTCGACCCGCGGGTCGGATGCGCCCGGGGCCACGCCCGGGTAGGCGCCGAGCGCCATGCGCTCGCGGTTGAAGCTGACCGCGAAGGCCCCGCCGACCTGGTTCGCCTTGAGCTGCTCGAGGCAGCGCTTCCAGGGCATGCTCTGGTAATCGAAGGTGACGCCGGTGCGTTTCGCGACCTCGGCCAGCAGTTCGAAGTTCAGCCCGCCGCCATCGAGGGTGCGCCAGGGCCGCACTTCCTGGCGCTCGAAACACAAGGTGAGGTGTTCACCCGGCGCGGCCTGCACCCGGGCATGCGCAAGCAGGCAACAGACGGCCAGGGCGGAAAGCAGGTAGCGGCGCATGGAAAGCTGGCAAGAGGCATGGTTGAACGAACAACACAAGTATGCCACCAGAAGTTTCCAAACAACAGTAAAAACGAGGATTCAGCATGGAAAACGACAGCGCGGTCGCGCGTCGCTTCAGGCCGCCAGGAGCATCTGCGAACGCACCTGGTTGCGCCCTTCGTTCTTGGCGAGGTAGACCGCCGCATCGGCGGCGGCAAACAGATCCTTGATGCCCTGGCCTTCCGTCATGGTCGCCACGCCGATGGAGACCGTGGCCTGCACTCTCGGCTTGTTCAACAGGGGCGCCTGGGCGATGCCGGTACGGATACGCTCGCCCACCTCCATCGCGGTAGCCAGCGATGTTTCCGGCAGCACGACGACGAACTCCTCGCCGCCGAAACGCGCACACACATCGTTGGAACGCAGGAAGCTGCGCAGCGCCTGCGCGAAGGCGCGCAGGACGTCGTCGCCCACCATGTGGCCGAATTCGTCGTTGATGTGCTTGAAGAAGTCGATGTCGAGCATCAGGATCGAGAAAGGCCGGCCCGAGGAAGCAAACTGCGCCACCTGCTGCTTGAGGACGTCATCGAGCGCCCGGCGGTTCCAGTGCCCGGTCAGCGCATCGGTCGCCGCATCGAGCTCGACTTTCTGCAGCGCCGCGCGCAACTGCGCCGCCAGGGAAGCATTGGCATGCTGCAGGCGTATCCCTTCGAGCAAACGCTGCGAGATCGCGCGCGTATAGTAGGCAGTCAGGGCAATGAATACGCTCAGGCCGGCAGCGTAGTCGAGCGCGCTGGGGGTACCGGCAAGCAGCAGCAATCCCGACACCGATACCGCCCACTGCATGCCGATTTGCCCGTAATAAGCCACCACGAAGGTGCCGTACACCTGGGCGTTGATCGAGGTGACGCCGCACAGCAGCGCCATCAGGATGGCGTCGAGCGCCGGGTCGTAGCCGATCAGGAACCAGGTCAAGAGCCCCCATGCGAAGCCGTCCAGCGCGGCGATCCAGCGCAGGCGGACGCCATGCATCGCCAGCGTCGAGCCGGCGCCGATCATCCGCTGCAGGACCCACAGGCTGCCGGCCCAGATCGCGGCGGCGCTGCCCAGCCACAATGCGATCGACTGCATCGGCACATGGTCCCGGCAGAACCAGACGGCAAGCAGCCAGCCGACCGGCGTGGTGGTCAGTGCGCGACGAAGCGCAATCGCACATTCCGAAAAACCTGTCGCGCGCGCAAGCGCCAGGTCGGATTCGCCCATGGGCTGATTGGTGGTCACGACGTCATCGAGAGCTGGTGAAGGAATGTTGTCGCCCGCACCGCGCCTCTTAACCTGAGGTCAACATTGTTTGCGGACATGTAACTTTCAATATCTTGTCAGGCTCCGACAAAGATGTCCAGAAGAAACATGTTCTTGTTGTCGCCTGTCCTCTCCCGGCCGATTCCAGCCGGCCGGGGCAGCGGCATCTAGCTCTCGACAGTCACGGCCGCCGCCTGGCTGACCCGGTTGCGCCCGGCCTCCTTGGCCGCGCGCAGGGCGTCGTCGGCGCGCTGGAACAGGGTCACGGTGCTGTCTTCCGGGCGGATCACGGTCACGCCGAAGCTGGCCGTCATGGCGATCATCGCGCGTTCGCTCTTGACCGGCGAACTGGCGATCGCGGCGCGGATGCGCTCGGCCACCAGCAGAGCCTCGTCCAGGTTGGTGCGCGGCAGCAGGATCGCGAACTCCACGCCTACCAGGCGCCCCACCAGGTCGGAATCGCGCAGCTGGCGCTTGCACAGGTCCACCACGTGGCGCAGCACGGCGTCGCCGGCCGGGTGGCCGTAGCCGTCGTTGACGCGCTTGAACTGGTCGAGATCGAGCACCACCAGCGCGGTCGGCAGGCCGGGCCGGCGCGCCAGCGCCATCCAGGGCGCCAGGGCATTGAAGAAGCCGCGCCGGTTCGGCACGTCGGTGAGCGGGTCCACCACCTCGAGGCGCGCCAGTTCGCGCCCCAGGCGTTCGCGTCCCAGCAGCAGCACGCCGAAGGCGTTGGCCAGCATCAGGAGATACAGCGCGGCGCTGGAGAACTGGCGCAGCAGTTCGCTCGACAGCCAGCGCCAGCCGCCCGGCAGCAGCAGCACCGACAGGCCGCGCGCCGCCACCAGCAGCGCCAGCACGGCGGTCACCAGGGCCAGGAAGCGCTGCAGCAGGCTGGCCTGGCGCCAGCCTGCGGCCAGCGCCGCTGCACAGTTCAGGTAGAGGGCGCCGAGCAGCAGCGACGCCGCCAGGCTGCGCAGCCCCTGCTCGTCGACCAGGTAGCAGAGCAGGAACACCAGGATCGCCAGCCCGCCAGCCAGCAGGGTCGGACGGCGCCAGCCGTCGCGGCCGGCCTCCTGCCAGGACGCGCCGCCCTCGATGGCGACGCCGGCGAACAGCAGCGCATAGCCGCCCGGCAGCGCCAGCGCTTCGGGCACCACGCCGGCTCCGCCCAGCGCCAGCAGGGTCCAGGCGCCCGCCTGCACCTGCTTCGACAAGGCCCAGGCGCTCAAGGCCGCCGGGCGCACGGGGCCGTGGTCGAAGAAGGTCAGCAGCGCGCACAGGGCCAGGTTGCCCAGGGCCAGCACCAACACCATCGTGGTCGCGTCCAGGTTCGTCATGTGTCGGTTCTACTGTCAGTACTCGTGTTCGACCAGGGTAGTGCCGTCGCCCACCTTGCTGGCCCAGGCGCGGCTGAAATAATCCTGCTCCTCGGGACTCGGGGGCGCGTGCCAGAACACGATCAGGGTGCCCTTGTGGTCGTGAAGCTGGGTCAGCTTGTCGACGAAACCGGCATTGCCGGCGCTGTCGGCCAGGGCCATCGCATAGCCGTACACGCGCTGCAGGCGCTCGAGACGGTCGGGCTCGGTCTGGGCGTTGGTGGCGGTGATGGAAGGATGGTCCAGGAACATGGGAGTCGGTCTTTGTTCGGATGGCCAGCTTATCAGAAAGCGATGCCGCAGAACAAGCTAGTCCCTTGGGGAGAGCGCTCGCCTATACTGGCGTCATGTCCGCCTCGCCCGACCAGCCACCCTCCCTTCCCCCGCCGATCGTCACCACCCGGGGCGACCGCCGCACGCTGGAATTCACCCCGGGCGACATCCAGAGCGAGATGCGGCTGTCACGTCCCGATGCCCTGGTGCTGCCCTATGCGCGCGCGATGATGTGCTTTGCCCTGCTGGCGCCGCGCCCGCGCCATATCCTCATGGTGGGGCTGGGAGGCGGCTCGCTGGTCAAGTTCTGCCGCCGCCGGTTTCCCCAGGCCCGCATCACGGTGCTCGAAGTACGTGCGGACGTGATCGCGCTGCGCGCGCAGTTCCAGGTCCCGCCCGACGATGCGCGACTGCGCGTGCTGCATTGCGACGCGGCCGACTGGCTGGCCCGGGCCGGCGCCGGCGAGCCTGACGCGCCTGGCGACGTCGACGTGCTGCTGGTGGACGGTTTCGACGCCGCCGGATTGCCGCCGGCACTCGCCAGCGCCAGTTTCTATGCGCATTGCCGGCGCGCCCTGCGTCGCGGCGGCATACTGGTGGCAAACATCTTCACCTACGATCCCGCTTATGTGACTGCGGTGCAACGCCTGCAGGCGGCCTTCGATGGCCAGGTCTGCTGGCTGTCCGGCATCGCCGGCAACAACCAGATCCTGTTCGCCCAGCACCCCTCCCTCCCCGGCGCCGCGCCAGGGCGCGCCCTGCGCTTCCTGCGAGACACACTGCGTAATCGTGGACTCGGGAGTGCGCTGGCCAACCGCCTGCTGGCGCGCCTGGTCCTTGCCTGGCTGGCATGGCGGCCGCAGCGGCGTTGAAGCGCGCGGGTCAAACGCCTGGCGCGCGCTTGCGACATTTCGTTTGCCGAAAACTGTCCGGATGTGACACACTCCACGTATTGATGCCTACTGGCAAGCCTTCAGGCATCTTGTGCACGTCGTTATCACGGACCTTCTGGACACATCCATGGCGCCTCGCCTGCCCCTGTCGCTGACGCTCGCGGCAGCCCTCACGCTCGGGGGCGGCCTGGCCGCATCCGGCGCCCTGTTCCTGGGAGTGAGCCACCTCGAGTACGACAACATGGCGCTCGGCTTCGCCCAGCGCGCCGACGAGCGCGTGGCCGCAGTGCGCCAGGGGATCGACCAGGCCGTCGAAGTGCTGACCGTGACCAACCAGCTGTTCGCGCGCGGGGAGCCGGTCAGCCGCGAGCATTTCCGCGACTTCACCGCCGCCCTGCTGCAGCGTCACCGCTACATCCAGGCCTTCAACGTCCACCGCACGGTGCCGGGCGATCAGCGCGCGGCCGTGGAGCGCGAGCTGCAGCGGATCCGCCCGGGCACCGTGTTCACCGAGCTGCAGGCCCAGGGCCTGGTGGCGGCACCACCGCGTGCGCGCTACCACATCGTCGATTTCATCGAACCGATGGCCGGCAACGAACGTGCTTTCGGGCTGAATGCCGGCGAGAACGTGCAGGTGATGAGCGCGCTGGCGATCGCGCGCGGCGAGGGCCGCGCCGCCGCCACCGACCTGTTCCAGCTGGCCCAGGACGAGCGCAAGCAGCCGGCCTTCAGCCTGGTCATGCCGGTGCTCGACCGCGACGGCACGCTGGCCGGCGATACCGCGATCGTCATCCGCGGCCCGGAACTGGTGCGCGCCTCGCTGGCCGCCACCGGACTGCTCGACCCGCGCGAGGGTTCCAGCGAGATCTTCGTGTCGGTCTATGCCGGCGACGGGGCAAGCCCGGCGAACCTGCTGTTTTCCACCGGCGACACCAGCAAGCCCGAACAGGGCTGGCTGGCCGGCTTCCTCGCACCGGGCCAGCCCGGCCATGCCAGCAAGCTGCTGCGCATCGCCGGCAAGCCCTGGCGCATCGAAGTGGCCAGCGCGCCGCGCCCCTTCCTGCACGACCACATGGCCTCGACCGCCCTGCTGGTGGGCGGCATCCTGATGACCCTGCTCGGCACCGCCTTCGTGCAGGCCTCGGGCCAGCGCGCGCGCAAGGTCCAGCAGCTGGTGCGCCAGCGCACCGCCGACCTGCGCCGCACCAACCGCCGCCTGGTCGAGGACATGGCCGCGCGCGAGCGCGCCGAGCGCGCCCTGCAGCAGAGCGAACAGCGCTTCCGCCAGCTGGTGTCGATGTCCTCGGACTGGTACTGGGAACAGGACCGCGACCTGCGCTTCACCATGGTCACCGGCGGCTTCACCGAAAAAGCCGGCGTCGCCGTCGAGGCGGTGCTCGGCAAGACGCGCTGGGAACACGCCCCCGCCCTGCTCGAGACCGAGGCCGGGCGCGCCCACATCGCCCAGGTCAAGGCGCACGAACCCTTCGCCAACCTCGAATACAAGGTCGTCGACGCGCAGGGCGACACCCGATGGTTCTGCGTCAACGGCCAGCCGGTGTTCGACGAACACGGCGAGCTGCTGGGCTATCGCGGCACCGGCAGCGACATCACCGAACGCAAGCTCACCGAACAGCGCGTGCACCACGTGGCCCAGCACGACGTGCTGACCGGCCTGCCCAACCGCTCGCTGCTGCAGGACCGCCTCGGCCAGGCGATCGCCTATGCCAACCGCAGCGGCCGCCCGATGTGGGTGATGCTGATCGACCTCGACCGCTTCAAGTTCGTCAACGACTCGATGGGCCACAAGGCCGGCGACGTGCTCCTGATGACGGTGGCGGCGCGCCTGACCGCCTCGCTGCGCGACACCGACACCGTGGCGCGCCTGTCGGGCGACGAATTCGTGGTGATCCTGTCCGAGCACCACGACGAGCCGCTCTCGCCCGAGATCGTGCAGCGCGTAATGGACTCGGTGGCCCAGCCGGTCATGCTGGGCACCAAGGAATTCTTCGTCACCTGCTCGATCGGGGTGGCGGTCTACCCGAGCGAGGGCACGCCGGCCGACAGCCTGATCGAACACGCCGACATCGCGATGTACAGCGCCAAGAAGATGGGGCGCAACAACTTCCAGTTCTATACGCCGGCCATGAACGAGGAGTCGCTGGAGCGGGTGCGCATCGAAAGCGCGCTGCGCAACGCCCTCGAGCGCAACGAATTCGTGCTGCACTACCAGCCGCAGGTCGACCTCAAGACCGGCCAGATCGTCGGCATGGAAGCCTTGCTCCGCTGGAAGCATCCGGAGCTGGGCATGGTGCCGCCTGGCCGCTTCATCGGCATCGCCGAGGAGACCGGCCTGATCGTCCAGATCGGCGCCTGGGTGATGCGCACCGCCTGCGCCCAGAACAAGGCCTGGCAGGATGCGGGGCTGGGACGCCTGCGGGTGGCGGTCAACCTGTCGGCGCGCCAGTTCGGCGCCGCCGACCTGATCGCCAGCCTGGAGTCGGTGCTGCTTGATACCATGCTGGACCCGGACTGCCTCGAGATCGAGCTGACCGAAAGCCTGTTCATGAGCGACGTGACACCGGCGGTGGACCTGCTGCACCGCATGAAGTCGCTGGGCGTGAACCTGTCGATCGACGACTTCGGCACCGGCTATTCGAGCCTGTCCTACCTGTCGCGCTTCCCGATCGACGTGCTGAAGATCGACCGTTCCTTCGTTGCCGACATCACCGTTGACGCCAACGACGCCGCGATCGTCACCTCGATCATCGCGCTGGCGCATAACCTGAAGCTGGCCGTGATCGCCGAGGGCGTCGAGACGCTCGAGCAGCTCGACTACCTGCGCAGCCATGGCTGCGACGAAATGCAGGGCTATTTCTTCAGCAAGCCGCTGGCGGCCGAGGAGTTCGAACAGCTGCTGGTCCAGCGCAAGGCGCTGCCGCCGCCGCGCCAAACCGAGCCCGAACCGGCGTGTGAAACCGCGCCGGAAATCGCCGAGGCTTGATCCGGCTCAAGTTTCCCATCGTCATTTATCCGCTAAGCTGCTTATAGGCTAATTATTTGTAGCCTAAACAACATTGTTAGCCTTAGAATAGCCGTGTCTCTTTAGCAACCTCAGACATAACGGATATCCATCATGATGAATGACACCGGCGAGCTGACTCCGGTCGCCGCCGCAGCGGACACTGCCAGTGGCGTACGCCGCCAGCGCACCGACATCCGCACCCGCGACCTGATCAACCAGGCCGTGGCATCGATCCCCACGCTCGGACTGCAGCGCGCCGCCGAGTTCCTGGCGACCATGAACGTGCCGGCCGAGGTGGCCGTGCGGGTCCTGGTCTACCCGAACCGCCGCCGGACTAACTAAGAATCTAGCGGCGCTGCTGCTGTTGCTGGCGCACGATGTCGGCCAGCGTCTCGCGGCCCTTGTCGGTCAGGGCGTAGCCCCCGTCTTCGAGCGGGGCGATGTGCGACTTGATGCTCAGGAAGCGGACCACGTCGCCGTCGAGCGGGGCCTGGGGGTCATCCGCCAGGGCAGTCAGCGATTTGATGCAGCGGCGCAGGAACAGCACCTGCTGCCCCTTCTCCGTGAGCACGATACGCCCGTCGCGGGTGTATTCGAGCATCTTCAATCCCGACAGGCGCTTGGCATTGCGCCCCACGCAGGCACCCGCCGTGTCGCGCTTCACGCCGCGGCGTACCAGTTCCAGGGCGTCGTATTCGTCCGTCGTCAGTTGTTCGTTCTTCATGCTGTTTTCTATTCGGCCAGGGCGCGCCATGGTAACCGGCGCGCCGGCCGAGGGCAAGCGTCAACGCAGCGCCCGGAAGGCCAGCCAGCCCAGGCCGGCACTCGCCGCGACGCCGAGCGCCAGCGCCAGTTGGGCCCGGCGCGAGTAGTAGAGCGGGCCGCGGCCCAGGTAGATGGTGTTGTGCAGGGTACGGCCCATGGTCTCCTCCGGCATCCGGCAGTGCTTGTTGTGGGGTCCTTCTGTGCTCCATTTCTCAGATCCATTATAGGCAGGCCAAGATGTCGGCAACATGACATGGATCGGCACGCCGCTGCGACCCTGACCGAATGTTGCAGTGCGGCGTCCCGCGCGCCGATGACCGTCCGGCCCTGTTAGGATCATCCTGTCGAACAACCACCTGGAGCGCACCATGAGCAACGCAACCCGCCAAGTCGATCCCGCGGCAAAAGGCCCCAACGTGCTGCACGAATCCGATATCGGCAGCGGTGAGAAATCCCCTGGAGAACTGGAAACCGAAGAAATGATCCGTCAGATTCCGCCGCTGCCGCCATCGGGCAGCCAGGGCTCGTCCGGAAGCCAGGACAAGCCGCGCAACTGAGCTTCCCTGCCGGCCTTCACGGCCGGCGTCCTCCCCCGGCCACCCCGCTTGCAGCGGGCCGTTCCGTCCTGTCCGACGTGTCAGGTCGACGGACGGCCACAGTGGCAATCACGGTTCATCGCGTCATCTTCGGAAATACGAGAACTTGCAGACCCTGTCCGGCTGGCGGTACGGGGTCTGGCCGGCCGGCCAGGGGCTGCGCGCCCGGGCCGGCCTGAGCACCGGGGTCAAGCGGCCCGGATCGGCGGCTCGGGGAAGCGCGGCTCCTCGACCGGGGCATTGACCGGGTCGGGGACATCGTCCGGCACGGGCGGCCGCGGGTCGGGCGTCGGCGTCGGGTCCGGGACGTCCGGCTCGGGGGTACTGTGGGCGTACACGGGGGTTGATCCGTGCAGCTTGTTTTCTTGAGCAAGCATGGTCATGGTCAGCCTCTCGGATGGTGCGGGCGCACCCGCGGGTGAAGCCCACCGCACGGCGCATGCTGGTCGCGCCATGCGATGGGCCTAGGTTTCAATCAGCGTTCATGCTTCTGCTTGGCCCCGCCGCCGGCGCCCTCACCCTTGCCGGCCTTGACGTCCGACATGTGGTCGTGGCTGCTTTTCTGCGTGTTCTGGCCCGCGCGCTGCTTCGCCATGTCTTCCTCGGACATGTTGTCCGACTGCTTGTTGGTCTGGCTTCCGCCGGATTTCGATTGGCTCATCGCACTCCTCCTGTTGACGTGGTTGGCTTTGGATGCAGCCTAGCATGGATGCCGAAGCCGGGTTTTTCAATCGTGCGGCGCTGAAGGCGACCCGCCGCGCCCTGGCATCCTCGGCTATAGTGCTTGCTCGACTATTTCCTCACCGACCATGAATCTTCGTCCCTTTCTGTTCGCAGCCCTGCTTGCAGCCGGCATCCACGGCGCATCCGCCGCCACCCCGATGAAGCTGGCCGATTACCTGGCCCTGGACGGCCCCACGCCCAGCGCCCGCATTCCCTACGGCGAGGCGCCCTCGCAGTACGCGGAACTGTTCCTGCCGCCGGGCAGCGGCCCCTTCCCGGTCGCAGTCCTGGTACACGGCGGCTGCTGGACCAGCAAATTCGGCGGCATCACCCAGCTGCGCAACATGGCCGGGGCGCTGGCGGCGCGCGGGATCGCGGTCTGGAACGTCGAATACCGGCGCAGCGACGAAGTGGGCGGCGGGTATCCGGGCACCTACCAGGACATGCATGCGGCGCTCGAGACCCTGGAAAAGCAGGCGGGACGCTATCCGCTCGACCTGCAGCGCCTGGTCGCGGTCGGCCACTCGGCCGGCGGCCAGCTGGTGCAGTGGATGGCGGGACGCTCCCGGATTCCGGCCGGCAGCCCGTTGCACCGTGCGCAGATCCTGAAGGTGCCGGCGGTCGTCAGCCTGGGCGGCCTGGCCGACCTGCGCAGTGAGGCTGCCTTGATCAAGTCCAGCTGCGGGCGCGATACCGCGGAACTGGCAGGCAGTCCCGGTCCGGGGCGGCCGGACGTCTTCGTGGACACCAATGCGGCGGAACTCATGCCGAACGGCAGCCGTACCTGGCTGGTCACGGGCGAACTCGACACGATCTCGCCGCCGCGCGTGGCGCACGACTATGCGGCGCGGGCGCGCAAGGCGGGTGATGCTGCCGAGGTAGTGATCCTGCCGGGCGCCAGCCACTACGACGAGGTGGCGGCGAGTTCGCATGCCTGGCCGCAGGTGCTGGGCGTAATCGAGCGGGCATTGGGCCGGCCGCAACCTTAAGCTGTTCAGGACTGACAGGCTGGTCAAGGACCCTCAATCACCCCAGACGATGCGGCGCGCCACCGGCGCCTCGATCACCAGGTCGCTGCGCGCCACCGCCACGCAGGCCAGGATGTAGCCCTCGCGTTTCTCGTCGAAGGACAAGCCCGGCCATTCGATCCGGTGCGCGGCCTCGCCGCTGCGCACCCGGCAGATGCAGGTGCGGCAGGTGCCGTTGCGGCAGGAATTGGGCAGCTCGATGCCGGCCGCTTCGAAAGCGTGGAGGATGCTGGTGTCCTCGCCCGCCTGGCAGGCGAAACCGCTGGGCTGCAGCACGATGGTGTGGGTGCTCATGGCGCGATTGTAGCTTGCCTCGGGCGGCAAGCGGCCCCGACCGCTTGAGTTCGTTCTCGCACAGACCCGGTACGGCCGCAGGCCTACCCTGAGGTTTCCAAAAGCAAGCATTGCAGGAAACCAAAATGAGTAAATCGCACGCACTCCCCATTCTCGTGGCTGCCCTGCTGGGCACCCTTCCCCTGGCCCATGCACAGCAGGCGGTGCTCGCTCCCGCACCTGCGCAACAGCAGCCGGCGCCGGCGCCACAGCAACAGACGCCGGCAGTGGCCGGACAGGCGCCCGCCCAGGCTGGCGCACCGGTGGATCCGGCCGCCGCGAAAAAGGCCGAATTCGAACGCAACCTGCGCGCCCAGGTCCTGCTGGACCGCGCCAACCTGTCGCCCGGCGAGATCGACGGCGCCTACGGCTCCAACATGCGCCAGGCCTTGAACACCTTCCAGTCCCTGCGCAAGCTGCCCGTGACCGGCAAGCTCGATGCCGCCACCTGGGAGGCGCTGAATGCCGACAACAGCCCGCACCTGGTCACCTATACCCTGGTCGAGGCCGACGTGGCCGGTCCGTTCCGCCCGGTGCCGAGCGACATGATGGAAAAGGCCAAGCTCCCCGAGCTGGGCTATGCCAACGTGCTCGAAGGTCTGGGCGAGAAATTCCACGCCAAGCCGGCCATGCTGGAACGCCTGAATCCGGGCAAGGATTTCGGCCGCGCCGGCGAGCAGATCGTCGTCCCCAACGTCCACGGCAAGCAGCCGCTGCCGAAGGCCGCGAAAGTGGTGGTCAAGGAAGGACCGAAGGTGCTGCAGCTGTACGACGCGGCGGGCGGCCTGATCGCGCAATACCCGGTCTCGACCGGCAGCGCCAACGATCCGCTGCCGATCGGCACCTGGAAGATCAACGGCGTGCACGCCAACCCGACCTACCATTACAACCCGAAGCTGTTCTGGGACGCCGAGCCGGGCGACAAGAAGGCCAAGATCGCGCCGGGGCCGAACAACCCGGTCGGCGTGGTCTGGATCGACCTCTCTAAAGAGCACTACGGCATCCACGGCACGCCGGTGCCGGGCCACGTCGGCAAGACCGAGTCGCACGGCTGCATCCGCCTGACCAACTGGAGCGCCGCCGAAGTGGCGGGCGCGGTCGGCGCGGGCCTGGAGGTGGTGCTGGAGAGCTGACTGGATTGAAACCCAACGGAGGATGACATGAGATGGTTGATGACCTTCCTGCTCGGCGTGCTGGTCGGCGCCGGCGGCCTGTTCGTGATGTTGCGCGCCGTGCCCGACGAGCCGGCGCCAAGCGTGGCCGCCGCGCCGCCGGCTGCCGGCGTGCCGGCGGCGCAGATCGATCCGCAACTGCCGGGTCCGCCGAGCATCCAGGCCGACCTGAGCGAATTCGACCTGCCGCTGCGTCCTCCCTCCCCTGCGGTCGGCGCTTCCGGCCCGCAGTCGCCGGCCGATGCGGTAGCCGCCGCCGTCCATGGCAAGCTCCTGGTGCCGGTGCAGGGCATCAAGCTCGCCAACCTCAGCGACACCTATGACCAGCCGCGCGGCACCCAGCGCCACCATGAAGCCCTCGACATCATGGCGCCGAAGGGCACGCCGGTGCTGGCGGCCGCCGACGGCAAGGTGGCCAAGCTGTTCACGAGTAAGCCGGGCGGCACCACGCTGTACCAGTTCGACCCGAGCGAGAAGTACGCCTATTACTACGCGCACCTGGACCGCTACGCCGACGGCATCAAGGAAGGCATGGACATCAAGCGCGGCGACGTGATCGGCTATGTCGGCGTGACAGGCAATTCCGATCCGAACGCGCCGCACCTGCATTTCGCGGTGTTCGAGCTGACGCCCGAGAAGCAGTGGTGGAAAGGGACTCCCCTGAATCCCTTCCCCCTGATGTCGGACGCACAGACCGTCGCCGCTCAATAAGGCGTGGCGACGGCGCCCGGCTCGTCGACGTCGGCGCCGACATTGATGGCGGCATAGGCGCGCTGCACCGCCACCGACTCGACGCTGGCCTTGCCGTACAGCTCCTCGGCCGCCTCGATCATCTTCGCGCGCGCATCGGCGTAGTTGGTCGAGGAGGTGAACTTGGTGGTATTCGCATGGAACCAGATGCGGAAGGCCTTGTCCATGCCGATGCCGGTCATCGCGCTCGGCTGCTTCACCAGGTATTTGCTGTAGTAGTCGCCGGCACTGTCTGCGCGCGAGCCGCGTGACAGGAAATAGAACATGCGGTTGTTCGGCCCGCTGCTGTAGTGCACGTCGAGGCGGCGCAGCGAGGTGCTCCAGGCATCCGGGCTGCTGCCGTCCTTGCTCGGGCGGTACATCCAGCGCAGCGGCGTGGCGTTGCGGCTGATCTCGGTGCCCAGTTGCCAGTCGTTGCCCTCTTCCGGGAATTTATCGCCCTTGCCGCCGGCGCGCGCATAGGCTTCCACCACCTCGCCCGAGATGTCCGAGCTCGATTCGTTCAGGCCGCCCGACTCGCCGCTGTAGATCAGGTCCGAGGTCGAGGCGGTGATGCCGTGTCCCATCTCGTGGCCGACCACGTCGATCGCCCCCAGGCTGGTGAAGTAGGTGCCGTCGCCGATGAACATGCACTTGCAGGTGTCGCTGTAGTAGGCGTTGTCGTAGCCGCGGTTGACGTGGGCGGCAATGTAGGTGGCGGTGTTCTTGCCGTCGAGCGAGAGCCAGCCCAGCACGTTCTTGTGGGCGTCATAGGTGTTCATCAGGCCCCACAGCGCATTCACGGCCGCGGTCTGGCCGTTCGGCCCGACCGTGCTGCCGCCCTCGAACTGCTTGCCGTCGCCCCAGACATTGGTGGCATTGGTGTAGACCTTGCCGGCGCTGCTGCCGTTGTTGGCATTGGTGATCGCCATCGCGCCGAAGGTGCCGCCCTTGCCGCGCTCGGGGTCGAGCATCTGGTAGACGCCGTTCGCCAGCGTGGTGCTGATCGGGACCTCGCCGTTGTACTGGCTTTTCCCCACGCCGATCACGGTCTGCACCATGCTCCACTGGTCGAGGATGGCGCCGTCCCTTGCGCTGACGATGCTGTCTTGATACACCGGCTGGTCGCCCACGCGCAGGCGGGTGCGCACCAGGTAGGCCAGCTCGTAGCGCTCGACCACGTCCTGCACGTCGAGGGCGTTCAGCTCCGCTTCTTCCTTGGCGCCGGCGCCGACCACGCGCTGCATGCGCATCACCGGGTAGATCAGCAGTTCGGCGGTCGGCTTGGCCACGGTCACCGGATTCTGGCCGAAGGCGGGCGCCAGCGAGGCCAGCGCCGCCGCGATCGCCGCACGGCTGTAGATCTGCGGCTGGACACTGAAGCTCGCGGTGAGCGCGCCGAGCCGGTTGGCGCTGCCGGTGCCGAGGTGCTGGCGCCGCTCCGAGCTAGACTCCGACACGATCTTCAGGGATTTGTCGAGCACCACCACGGATTCGGAACCGAACACGCGCAGGCCCTTCCAGGTGTGGGCCGCGCGCACGATCTGGGTGCCGTTCGCGCCCGGATGCTGGGCCGTGATGCGGTAGTGGTGGTCGGCGTCCAGGCCCTTGGCCTGGCGCTGCGCCGCCAGCTGGGCCAGCAGCGCGGATTTGACGGATGCGCTCAGCGTCGTGGGCGGGCTCATCATCGGAGCCGCATGGAGGGACTGCGCCGGCGGCAGGAACAGCAGGGCGGCGCCGAGTAGCGCTGCCGGGAAGGTGGTGTGCGTTCTCATCTCGTCCCCTATCGTGGAAACGCGGTCCTGGGATGGACCGCCCACCGGACAGTTTGGACGAGCTCAGCAGAAAGTATTTGCTTGAGCGCAACGCTCATGCAGGCAGGCTGGCGGCAAGGCTGCCGGCCTGCCTTGGCAGCCTCAGAAGCTGCGGTTCCAGCTCAGGGCCAGGGTGCGGCCGCGGCCGGCGTAGGTGGCATTGACATCAACCGCAGACGCCGACTGCGAGTAGTAGCCGACGTGGTACTTGTCGAACATGTTCTCGAGGCTCAGGCCGAAGCGGCCGTAGGCGCTGTCCCAGGTCAGGGCGGCATCGACCAGGGTGTAGCCCTTGAAGTGCTCTTCCAGGTTGCTGGTGCCGACGCGGCGGCCGATGTTGATGTCGCGGTCGCGCAGGTGGGTCGCCTGCAAGCGCAGCTGGGCTTGCGGACGGAATGTCCAGTTGGCGCCCAGTACCGACTTGTCCGGGCCCTGCGAACGGGCGCCCAGGTCGAGATCCATCGGTGCGCCTTGCGTGGCGGCGGTCTTGCCGTCGAGGGTGGCCCAGGTGCCGAACACGCTCCACTCCTTGCTCGGGCGCCATTCGGCATTTGCTTCCCAGCCCTTGACCGTGGTCGGCACGCGCTCGACCAGGCCGATCCCGGCCGAGGTAATCCGGATCACGCTGCCGAGTTTGGAACGCGAATCGTAGCGCGACAGGCCGAACTGGCCCTTGGGACCGCGCCAGTTGATGCCGACCTCGTTGTTGCGGGTGACGATGGGCTGCAGGCTGATCAGGCTCGAGACCGACTGGTTCGGCACGGCCACGCCGCGCAGCACCAGGCCGGCGTCCGGCAGGCCGAAGCCTTCCGAGCTGCCGACAAAGGCCGACCAGCCCGGGGCGAAGCGCCACACGGCGCCGATGTTTTTCACAGCTTTCGAGAACTCGGCCGAACCGCCCTCCACCCGGCGGCTGCCGTAGGCGGCCAGCGTGGTGTAGGTGTCGACGTCGAGCTTGGCGTCCTCGAAGCGCACGCCGCCGCGCACGGTGACCGGGCCGAACTCGTATTCGAGCTGGGTGAAGGGCGCCAGCGAGCGGAATTTCAGCTCCGGCACCCAGGTGCGGCCGGTACCGGCCAGGCGCTGCTGGGGATTGTCCTGCAGCCAGTCGACGCCCGCCGTCAGTTCCAGTCCCTCTACCCACAGGTCCGGGCGCACCCAGGTGATGCGCGAACCGCGCTTGTCGGTCACCACCTGCGACTGGTCCCACAGGCTGCCGACCGGGGCGATGGTCCGATCCTGGAAGGTGGAGGTATTGGTGGCGCCGTACAGTGCGGAAAACTCGTGGCCGAACACTTGCACGGTGAGGTAGCCGCCGCCCAGGTCGTTGTGGCGATAGTCGAGGCTGGCGCTGCGCACCTTGTTACGCGGCGGCATGCCGATCGGCGTGCCGGGCGCCGAGCTGGTCGGCACGCCCTGGGCCAGGTTGCCCGGCACGCTGCGGTAGTCGCCGTCGCCGGCCAGGTCGAAGCGGTTCAGCGTCAACTGCAGGCGCTGGTCGCCGAAGTTCTTGCCCATTTTGACGAACAGGTCGTTGCCGTGCGAATCCATGGTGTCGCCCTGGACCGCGTCGATCCCCAGGCGGCGGCCGCTGCCGTCGTAGCCCATGCCGCGCCGCTGCACGCTGGCATAGGCCAGCAGGTCGAAGTCGCCCGACTTGTGGCTGACGGTCAGGCCGGTCTTCCAGTCCAGGTTGTCGGATTCGAACTGGCTGGCCAGGCGGGCGTTCACCGTGTACGTGGTGCCCTCGACCCGCGGGGTCTTGGTGATGTAGTTGATGATGCCGCCGGTCGCACCCATGCCCTGCATGGCCGAGGCGCCGTTGATGACTTCGATGCGTTCGATGATCGCGCTGTCGGCAAAATAGCCCTCGCGCATGCCGGCGCGCAGCGGGTTCGATTGCGGGATGCCGTCGAACAGGATCAAGGGCTGGCGGCCGCGCAGCGACTCGCCGGTGGAGGTCATCTTCTGGCGGCTCGGGGCATAGCCCGGCACATAGGTCGCCAGCGCCTGCGACGGATCGTCGGCGATCAGGTACTGGGTTGCGAGTTCCTGCTGGGTGATGACCGAGACCGCGCCCGGGATCTTGTCGACGGCCTTGGCGGTGCGGGTGGCGGTGACGACGACCGAGGCAAGGTTTTCTTCCTTGTTCTCCTGCGGCGTCTGTTCTTGTGCGATGGCGTGGGGTAAGGCCATCAACATGCATGCGGTGGCGACGGCGGCGGGGATCGCTTTAAGTGAGTTGTTCTTATTCATGGATACGAAATACGCTTGCTCAGCAGGAATTCCTAAATGATAATCGTTATCATGTAATGACGCAAGATCGAGAATCATTCTCATTTAGGTTATCATTCCCGACATGAAACCGCTCATCCGCACCGTTCACCTCTGGGCCGGCCTGATTTTCGGCACCATCCTTGTTTTGCAAGGGCTCACCGGCACCGTCATCGGCTGGCGCCATGAACTCGATGCCTGGCTCAATCCGGGTCTGCTGAGGGTGGCCCCGCCCGCAGGCGCCCCCGCCGGCCTTGAAGCCCGCCCGGCCCCGGCCCAGGTGGCGGCGGTGATGGCGCGCTTGCAGGACGAGCCCGGCTATGGACGGCCCGACACCCTGTTCCTGCCGGAAGTGCATGGAGACGTGTACGTCGCCTGGTACCGGCCGCAGAAGCCGGATTCCAGCTGGACGCAGGGCGTGACGCGCCAGGTCATGGTCGACCCGGCCAACCTGGCGATCCTGGGGGAGCGCAACTGGGGCGAAGCCGGCCTGTCGCGGCCGCTCCTGATGCCGACCCTGTTCCACCTGCACCGCTACCTGATGGCGGGCGATGCGGGCAAGATCGTCATCGCCGTGCAGGGCCTGGCCCTGATGCTCCTGTGCTTGAGCGGCATCGTGGTGTGGTGGCCGAAGATGACCTTATCGGCCTTCTGGCATGCGATCTCGGTACGGCGCGGCAGCAACTGGCCCAAGTTCAACTTCCAGCTGCACCGCGCCGCCGGCTTCTACGTGGCGCCGGTGCTGCTGGTGCTGGCCTTCTCGGGGGTCTATTTCAACGCCCCGGACTGGGTGACGCCGGCCATCCGCGCCGTCGCGCCGCTGACCAAGAACGAGAAGGCGCTGAATACCAGCGCGAAGGAGGTTCCGCGCATCGACGCCGGTGCGGCGATGGCGGCGGCGCAGGTGCGCTACCCGGAAGGCCGGGTGTCGCGCATCGGCATCCCGGCCAAGCCGGACCAGCCCTATGAAGTGCGGGTGCGCCAGCCGGGCGAGCTGCGCCACGGTGCAGGCGCCACCCGCGTGAGCGTGGATGCCGGCAGCGGCGAGATAGTACGCGCCATCGACCCGCTCACGGCCCGCGGCGGCGACTGGTTCGTCAGCACCCTGTTCCCGCTGCACACCGGCGAAGCCTTTGGCCTGGCCGGGCGCATCCTGATCAGCGTGGTGGGCCTCACGCCCATGCTGTTCTTCATCACCGGCCTGGTGGTCTGGATCAAGTTCCGCCGCAAGCCGGCCAAGCGCAAGGCGCCCGCCAAGGTGGCGGCGCCCCGCCCTGCACCGGTGCTGGTGCAGACCGAGGCGTCGCCCGTACTGAACGATCCACGCTACGGTTGAGCGCAAGCAGCAGGCCCGCCAGGGCCCGCTGCCCCTGCTCATCGGAGCGCTTGAGGCTCAGCGGTAGTAACGATCGCCGTAACGGTCGCCCTCGTAGCGGCTGCGCTCGTAGCGATCGTCGTCGCGGTCGCGCCGCTTCATCAGGTAGACCGCCGTGCCCACCACGGCGGCGGTGATCGCCACCTTCTTGGCCAGCCCGGCCGGGTTGTGCTTCATTTCGGCCTTGATGCCCATCTCGCCCAGCACGTTCGGGACCTTCCCGTGCGCCAGGTCGTCGGCGATGCCTTCGACCACGTTGACGCGGTCGGCCAGCAGCAGGAGCAGCCAGTGGCGCAGGTCGTTCTCGGTCGACTTGAAGGCCAGGCGCCGGATCATGCCCGAGAGGCCGGAAGGTGGCTGCACGGTGCCGAAGATCTGGGTGATGCCCGGGCGTTCCGGAGAGACCAGCACTTCCACTTTTTCCTGCTGCTGCACCGGATCGCCCTCGGGCTGGTTGATGAAGCGCGGCGGGGTGCGTTCCATCGGCACGGCGGGGCGGTTCTTGCGGTCGAGGTCGGCGCCCCAGCCGTTGATGTGCTGCAGTTCCTGGCGCGAGGGGCGGCGCGGCGCGATGTGGCCCTGGCTCGGGTGCCGCTGCAGGTGGTCGTGGTCGTGATCGTGGGCGTGGCCGTGGTGCTGGTGTTCTTTGATGTCGCTACGTGGTTCCATGGTCGCTCCTCAATGCGTTGCGCTGGCCGTAACCGCCTTGACCTGGTTGGCGTTCGGCGGGATCAGGATGGTCTTGATGCAATTGTCGAGCTTGCCCGAGAAGATGTGATAGGCATCCGACACCTCTTCCAGCGGCACGCGGTGGGTGATGATTTCCTTCGGGTTCAGGCGTCCGGCACGGATGTGCTCGATCAGGCGCGGCAGGTGGCGCTTGACGCTGGCCTGGTTCATGCGCAGGGTCAAGCCCTTGTTCAGCGCATTACCGATCGGAACGAAGTTGAAGGTCGGCCCATACACGCCGACGATCGACACATTGCCGCCCTTGCGCACCGAGTTGATACACCAGTGCAGCGCGGTGGCCGAACCGGCCTGCATCATCGTGTAGCGCCCGGTCAGCGACTGCATCGCATTGCCCGAGGCTTCGCAGCCGACCGCGTCGATGCAGACGTCGGCCCCCATCCAGTCGGTCATCTTCTTGATGTGCTCGGCCATGTCGCGCACTTCCTTGAAGTTGACCACCTCGCACTGGGCGTAACGCTTGACGAACTCAAGCCGGTATTCGACGTGGTCGACCACGATCACGCGCCCTGCTCCCATCAGCCAGGCCGACTTGGCGGCGAAGATGCCGACCGGGCCGGCGCCGAACACGACGACCGTGTCGCCTTCCTGGATGTCGCCCATTTCCGCCGCCTGGTAGCCGGTCGGCACCGCGTCGGTGAGCAGCACGGCGTCGTCGTCGTCGATGTCGTCGGGGATCACCATGGGGCCGACGTCGGCCATCGGCACGCGCACCAGCTCGGCCTGGCCGCCGTCGTAGCCGCCGGCGGTGTGCGAGTAGCCGTAGATGGAACCGACCGCGGTCGATTGCGCATTCATGTTGTGGCAATTGCCGAACAGTTCGCGGTCGCAGAAGAAGCAGGAGCCGCAGAACACGTTGAAGGGCACCAGCACCTTGTCACCGACCTTCAGGTGCTGCACACCGGAGCCGACCTCTTCCACCACGCCGATGAACTCGTGGCCGAAGGTGTGGCCGACGCGGGTGTCGGGCACCAGGCCATGGTACAGGTGCAGGTCCGAGCCGCAGATGCAGGACCGGGTGACGCGCACGATGGCGTCGCCCGGGTGCTCGATGACGGGGTCGGGCTTGTGATCGGCGCGGACGCGGTAAGGCCCGCGGTAGTTCATTGCCAGCATAACTCCTCCTCGATGATTGTTTGCAACGGGATACAAAACGCCCGCCAGCTTGGCGGGCTCGTGCAAATACGTTATGTCAAAACACTAAGGATGGCGATACGCGCACGGAAACGAACGGGGCGTTTTGCGGATTTTCCGGGCAACGGGCCGCTCGACGAGGGCTTGTCCTACAAGCGACCCGCTTTTCGCGGATGGTCACAGCCGGAGCTGGTCTGTTATAGCTGGCGCGCCTCGAAGGTATTGCACTGTTCCACGCTGCCGGTCTCCAGGCCGCGCGTAAACCAGCGCACCCGCTGGGCCGAGCTGCCGTGGGTAAACGAATCCGGCACCACGGTGCCCTGCGACTGGCGCTGCAGGGCGTCGTCGCCGATGGCGGTGGCCGCCGCCAGAGCAGTCTCGACGTCGCCCGCCTCCAGGATCTGCTCGCGCTTGTTGGTGCGGTTGGCCCAGACGCCGGCGAAACAGTCGGCCTGCAGTTCGAGGCGCACCGAAAGGGCATTGCCTTCCCGCTCTGAAGCGCGCTGCTGGGCGTTGTGGACCTTGTCCGACAGGCCCAGCAGATTCTGCACGTGGTGGCCGACTTCGTGCGCGATGACGTAGGCCTGGGCGAACTCGCCGGCCACGTTGAAGCGCTGTTGCATCAGGCGGAAAAAGCTCAGGTCGATATAGACCTTGCCGTCGGCCGGGCAATAGAAGGGGCCGGTGGCGCTACGGCCGGTGCCGCAGGCGGTCGGGGTCGCGCCCTCGAACAGCACCAGCCGCGCCGGCCGGTATTGCGCGCCCTGCTCCGCGAAGATCTGGGCCCAGGCGTCTTCGGTGTAGGCCAGCGTGGTCTTGACGAACTGGGTCTCGCGGTCGTTCGCCGGCGTGCCCTGGGGTCCCTGGGGCGCCTGCTGCACCTGCACCGGCCCGCCGCCGCCGCCGAGGATCACGCTCGGATCGATGCCGAAAAATACGCTGCCGATCAGCGCGATGACCAGGGTGCCGATACCGACGGTCTTGCCGCCGAAGCCGAAACCACCGCCGCCACCGCCGCCACGGCGGTCCTCCACGTTGTCGCTCTGTCGATCACCTTCCCATTTCATCGCCTGTTCTCCTCATGGCCAGTGGCGGCGCCATCAGCGCCCCTGATGCCGTTTCAAATTGCTGGTGTCGGCGCGTTCGCGTGCATCCTTCAGGCGAAATTCCTCTTCCAGCGGCGCCAGCCCGCTGCGCGCCTCGTCGTGCAGGGCGCGCTCGCGGCGTTCGCGCGCGACTTCACGCTCCACGCGGCCGAGCGGCCCTTCGATCCCGTCCCTGTTCGCCATGTTCCCCTCCCTGTTGTCGGGCCAGGCGGACGTGCCGCCCCCGTGTGATCGAGTATGGACACCCCTGCCGCATTCGACTGTTCGCATGTTCACATATGCGCGGCAATTTCCCCTCACCAAGCTCGCCAACAGCGTTAGCTGGCGCACAGCAGCACCGCATACGGTATGCGACGCTGGCAGGCATGACAAGTCCACACGCCAATGCCCTCGTTGCCCTCGGCCGCTACCTGCGCGAGCACGACTACCGTTTCATCACGGTGACTCCGTCCACGCACCGCCGCATCAACCGCCGCCCCGGCAACGAACGGGCGCTGGATCTGCGCGGCATTTTCGGCTGGAGCCGGCCCTTCGCCGCCGAGGACGTGGCGCCGGAACTGCTGGACTTGATGCGCGAGGCCGGCATCGTCGAGCCCGATGGCGCCCTGCTGCGCTCGACGCTGCGCGCCTCGAGCCTGGGCGAACTGCTGGTCTTCCACTCGGCCTATCCCACGGACGACGACGACGCCGTGTTCTTCGGTCCAGATACCTACCGTTTCGTCGGCACCATGGGACGCGCCTTTCCCTGGCTCGGTTCCGGTCCGGTGCGGGCGCTCGACATCGGCTGCGGCGGCGGGGCCGGCGCGCTGGCGATCGCGCGCCACTTCCCGCACGCCGAGGTGATCGGCGCCGACATCAACACGCGCGCGCTGGCGCTGACGGTGGTGAACGCGCGGCTGGCGGAACTGCCCAACCTGCACGCCTGCCACAGCAACCTGTTCGACAGCCTGGATGGCGACTTCGACCTGATCGTGTCGAACCCGCCCTACGTGCTCGACCCGAGCGAACTGCCTTACCGCCACGGTGGCGGCATGCGCGGCGCCGAGCTGTCGGTGCGCATCGTCAAGGAAAGCCTGGGACGGCTGCGCCGGGGCGGCAACCTGATGCTGTACACGGGCGTGGCGATTACCGGCGCGCAGGACGAATTCCTGGAAGCGATCCGGCCCGAGCTGGAAGCCCAGTGCGACCACTGGAGCTATGAGGAGCTGGACCCGGACATCTTCGGCGGCCAGCTGGGAGAGCCCGGCTACGAGGAGGCGGAGCGGATCGCGGCAGTGTGGCTGCACGCGATCAAGCGCTGACGCCGGACGGCCCTAGCGGCCGTGCTCAAGGAAGAAAGCCAGCATCTCGCTCGAGGCGTTCGGTCCGCTGGCGTCCGTGTGCGAACCGGCCGCCTTGCCGCCGGCCCAGGCGTGCCCCATCCCATGCACCAGCCAGTGCTCGGCCAGGCGCCGGCCCTGCGCGTCGCGCCAGCAGCTGCGGGTGAAGCGGCGCCCGCCGGCATTGCCGTCCTGGCGCTCGCGCTGCATGCTCCCCGCCTGCGCGCCGCTGAACTGGCGCAGCACCGCCTCTCCATTACCGGCGTTGACCACGTGGTCGGCATCGCCATGGAAGACGATGACCGGCACGCCCTGTCCGGCTGGCGTGGGCGAAGGCGGATGCTTCATCGCATGCAGGCCCGAGATCATGTCCTTGCCGGTACCGGCCGCCAGGCCGGAATGGATGCCGATCGCCGCAAACAGTTCCGGATACTCCGCGCCGAGGATGGCCGCCATGGCGCCGCCGGCCGACAGGCCCGCCGCATACACGCGGCGCGGATCGGCGCCGTGCTCGGCGAGGATCTCGCGCGTCATGGCCGCCAGGATGGCCGGCTCGCCGCTGCCGCGCCGCTGCTGGCCCGGCTCGAACCAGTTCCAGCAGCTGTTATGGTTGGCGGAGCGGTCCTGTTCGGGATACAGGACCAGGCAGCCGTGTTCCTCGGCGATGGAGTTCAACGCCGTGCCTGCAGCGAAGTCGTCGGCATTCTGAGTACAGCCGTGCAGCATCACCACCAGCGGGCGCGGACCCTCGGCGGCGCCGGCCGGCACGTACAGCTTGTAGCGGCGCCGGCCTTCCGGGCAGGCGAAGCTGCCGTCGATGAAGCGGCCCGGTCCGAGGTCGGCGGGGGCATGCGGCTGGCGCTGCCAGCCTGGCCGCGCACCAGTCATTGGTGAGCGCGGCCGGACCTTGGCCCTGGGCGGCGCCTGCGTCGCGCCGGGTGCCGGATTGATGTCGATGATGGTGGGCGTGTCCTCAGCCGGCGCCGCCGGGGTCATCAAGCCTGCCTGTTGCAGTGCGCGCTGGATGACGTCGGTAGCGGCGCCGGGGTCGCCTGCGCGGACGCGCTCGGCCGAGGCCATCATCTGGCGCACGAATTCGTCGATGGGTTTCATGGGAATCCTGTTCTATGTGTGAATACGGTCGGCAAGCGCCTGCCTCACGGCGGGCGACGCGATGAAGGCGCCCAGGACCTGGACCGAGGCGATCGCCGCGCTTGCCAGTTCCGGCGTCACGTCGTCTTCGATCACGGCCAGTCCGAGCACGTGGACCTCGAGGCGCTGGCCGCTGGCGACCACCTCCTCCAGCTCCTTGCGGGTATAGCGGTGCTGCCCGAGCACGTAGCGCTTGCGCACCACGATCTGGCGCAGTGCGTCGGCGTGGGCCAGCAACTGGTTGCGCAGGGCGGTACGGACGAAGTCGGTCCGGTTCGAATAAAAGCCTTCGTTGATCAGGAGGTCGACCTGGGCCAGGTCGACCAGGCCGACGTTGACGGTGACTTTCTCACTCTCGGGAACACGTACGGTTGGGTGCATTATCTTCTCCTTGTACTCCAGATGGAGTATAGGGGGAGTATTACAAGACCTGCGGCGCAAAAAAAATGGCGCTGTCAACCTTAACTATGGATGAGCGCGGAACTGCTGAGCTGCTTCATGGTCGAACGCCTGTCACCACAGACGGGAACGACCATGCGCGCACCGCATTTCAAGAAGTGGTTTGCCAGACTCCCTGCACTGAACCTGCCCCAGCGCCTGCAAACGCTGGCCGCCCTGCTTCCCGCTGCCGGGCTGGACCAAGGTGATCGCCCTTATCGGCCAGATCGGCGGAGCGGTGCGTCGCTGCCCCAGTTGTGCCTGCGAACGTTACTACCGGCATGGGCAAGCGAACGGCTTGCAGCGCTACCGCTGCCGCGCCTGCGGCCGCACTTATAACGACCTGAGCGGCACGCCGCTGGCGCGGCTCCGGCTACGTGAAAAATGGCTCGATTACCTGGGCGCTGTGCTCGACTCGAAATCGGTGCGCGCCGCCGCCAGCGAGGTCGGCGTGCACCGCAATACCGCTTTCCGCTGGCGCCACCGCTTCCTGGAGCGCCCCAGGCATACCCAGCCGACACGTCTGGGCGGCATTGCCGAAGCGGACGAGATGTTCATGCTGGAATCGCAGAAAGGCGCGCGCAAGCTGAACCGTCCGGCACGCCGGCGCGGCGGCCGGGCCAGCAAGCGCGGCATTTCACGCGAACTGGACTGCATTCTGGTCGCGCGCGACCGCGGTGGCCAAACCGTCGATGCCGTGGTCGGCCGTGGCTCCTTGACGGCGGCGCAGCTGGAGCGCCACCTGCTGCCCCGGCTCGACCGGCAGGTGCTCTTGGTCAGCGACGCCCATGCGGCGTACCGCAGTTTCGCCCGCAAGCATGGCATTGCGCACCAGGCGGTGAACCTGCGTGCAGGCGTGCGGGTACGGCGTGGCGTTGCCGGCGCCATCCATGTGCAGAACGTAAACGCCTCCCACCAGCGCTTCCGGCAATGGTTGAGCCGCTTCCGCGGAGTAGCTTCGCGCTACCTGCCGAACTACCTCGGATGGCGTCGGGCGCTCGACGGTGGACGGATCACGACGGTG
The DNA here is from genome assembly GCF_002454935.1 of Massilia sp. UBA6681. Classification (NCBI taxonomy): domain Bacteria; kingdom Pseudomonadati; phylum Pseudomonadota; class Betaproteobacteria; order Burkholderiales; family Oxalobacteraceae; genus Massilia; species Massilia sp. UBA6681. Next base: position 79,369 of record NZ_DKJX01000112.1, on the reverse strand, counting down.
GAGCAGTTGCTGCGCATCGCGATGGGAGTCATCCATAGCTAACGCTGACAGCGCCAAAAAATTGCCGGCACGGATGCCGGCGCCTTTTGTTGCCAAAAAGTCTCAGGCGGCCAGCGCCAGCTGCCTCAGCGCGGGGACGACCTGGTCCAGGGCGCGGACTTCGCAGCTGGGCAGCGCCAGGCTGTCGTTGGCCAGGCCGCCGGGGTTGAACCAGCAGCTGTCGATGCCGAAGCGGTTGGCGCCAAGGATGTCGGCGTCCAGGCGGTCGCCGACAATGACGGTCTCGTGCCTCGCGAAGGGCCGCGCGCGCGCCATCCGGGCGCTGAATTCGAAGAAGCGGCTGTCCGGCTTGGCGTGGCCGCAGGCCTCCGACGTCGCGACGAAGGAGATGTGCCCTTTCAATCCCGAGCTGGCGATGCGCCGGTGCTGGATGTGGTGCACGCCGTTGGTAATGATGCCGACCTCGCCACAAGCGGCCAGGCTCTCGCACAGCGCGTGCGCACCATCGACCAGCACCACCGTCTCGGACAGGGATTCGAGGTACAGGCTGCTCGCCTTCGCCGGGTCCAGGTCGAGGCCGTTGCCGACAAAGGTCCGGCGGAAGCGCTCGACCTTCAGCACCTCCTTCGAGACCGAGCCGGCCTCGAAGGCGCGCCAGAGCGCCAGGTTGATCGCCTGGTATTGCTGGAACAAGGGTTCGAGGTCCCCCTGCAATCCGAGCTCGCCCATCGTACGGACAAAGGAGAGCTGTTCGGAGGCCTTGAAGTCGAGGAGCGTGTCGTCCAGGTCGAACAGGAATAATCGGTGTTTCATAACCCCCGATGGTAGCACGCGGCGGCCTACAGGTACTTCAGCCAGGCGATATCGCGCCGCCGTGCCTTGAGCCGTGCGAACGCTGCCACTGCCGGATACAGCGCCACGCAGAGCAGCGCGCTCACGCCCCACACCGGCCCTACCCCGTCGAAGCGGGCCGCGTCCTTGTCGAATGCGGAAACGGCAATCAAGAGCAGCTTGAGCGCGTACAGGTGGGCGATGTAGAAGAACATCGGCGCCGCGCCCAGCACCGCCAGCCGTTGCACGAGTGCTCCCTGCCGGCGTTCCAGCGCGCGCAGCAGCAACAGGCCCGCTCCGAGCGTCAGCGCGGTGAACAGCAGCGAAGGCGGATACTTGGTGACGTTGAAGAAGCCCATCACCGTGTCGACCGCCGTGGTGCCGGCGCTCCACGGCCGGTCGCCGTAGACGTTCGCCGCGCGCAGCAGCAGGAAGCCGACCAGCGCTCCGATACCCCACCCCAGCAGTCGGCTTGCGCGGCGCTGCGGCGTGAAGCTTGCGCCGAACCACGGCCCGCAGGCATAGCCCAGGCAGATGATGCCGATCCAGGGCAGTACCGGATAGGAGGTACGCAGGCGCAGCGTGTCGCCGAACTCCAGCCAGCCGCGCTCGTGCAGCACCGCCCAGATGGCGTGCAGCGGATGGCCGGGCGCGAAGTGCAGCGGGTCCAGCAGGTTGTGGCCGGCGACGATCGCCAGACCGAGCGCGATCAGGAATGCGCGCGGCAGCCGCACCAGCGCCGCCAGCGCCAGCATCGACAGGCCGATCGCCCAGATCACCTGCAGGTAGATCACCTTGGGCGGAAAGCTCGCGGTCCAGGCGAAGTTGACGACCGTCAGTTCCAGCACCACCAGGAACAGGCCGCGCTTCCACAGGAAGCCTGCCGCCGCGCCTGCGCCGTCCTGCTGGCGCGCTCCGTACAGGAAGGCGGACAGGCCGGTGAGGAACACGAACACCGGCGCGCACAGGTGCGCCAGCAGGCGCGAGGCGAACAGCGGGCCGGATGTCGTCGCCACGTCCATCGGGTCGGACACCTGCAGGTGCAGCAGGAAGGTCTCGCGCACGTGGTCGGCGAGCATGAACACCATCACCAGGCCGCGCAGCGCGTCGATGCCCATGATGCGGGAATGGAGCAGCTTCGTCATGGCCTTACAGCTTCACGTTCAGCGACAGATAGGCGGCGCGCCCCGCTCCCGCCGAGAACATCGGCTGGGCCTGGGCGGCAGGCCAGAAGAAGTTGTCGTACCAGGCGTAGGCATGGCGGCGGTCGGCCAGGTTCTTGAGCTGCAGGTCCAGGCTCACGGTCCGGGTAAGCTGATGTCGCACGCTGGCGTCGAACAGCACGAGGCCGCCGAACTTGCCAAGCGCATTCGCGTTGTCGATGTAGTAGCTGCCCTGCGCGCGTCCCTGCAGCCCGAAGCGCCAGCGCTCCGAGAGATGATAGTCGGCGCCGAGGTTGGTGATGTGGCGCGGCGTGTGAAATACCTCCTTCCCGGCCAGCGACACCCCGTCGGCGGTAAACGCGCTCACCACTTCGGCTCTCTGCAGCGAGTGCGAGAACGTCAGGTCGACGCGCTCGCCGATGCGGCTTGACACCTGCAGGTCGAGCCCCTTGCGACGGGTCTCGCCCAGGCCGACCGTGGTGCCGGTGGCCGGCATGTTGGCCACTTCGCCGGTGGCGTCCTGCTGCCAGGCCGCGATGCGCAGGTCGGCCCCGGGCGCTGGCTTGAACTTGACGCCGAGCTCCTTGCCGGTATTGATCGAAGGCGCGAAGCCTTCCTGTCCCGGGGTCAGGTAGGCCGGCGCGCCTGAACCGGTCAGGATCTGGAAAGTGCGCCCCCAGTTGGCGTACAGGCTCAGTTCCTGCGCCGGGCTGTAGACCATGCTGAGCTTGGGCTGCCGGATCCAGCCATAGTCCTGCAGGCGCGCGCGCAGTCCATTCGCATTGTTCAGGAAGCCGCCGCTGAACTTATCCAGCCGGAAGCCCGGGATGATCCTGAGCGATTCGAGCGGCTTGATGACCGCTTGTACATAGGCGCCGGTATTGTCGAGGGTATAGCTGTCGTCGTTCTGGACGGCGGCCGGGGTCGTGAAATTCGTCGGCAGCGCGAAGCTGTAGCGCAGGCGGCGGTAAGCGTTGTCCTGGCGCTCGGCGCTGATGCCGCTCTCGACCACCAGGGCGGCATGGGCGCGCCAGGTCAGCGTGCTGAGAAAGCCGGTCTGGGCCTCGTCCCACAGGCGCCGCTGGCGCGGCGCCGTGCCCGCTGGATTGCTGGTGAAGGTGACGCGGCGGTCATCCAGGTAGCGGTTGTAGTACAGCTTGTTGCTCCAGAAGGTTTGCGGCGTGAGCTGCCAGTCCAGGTGGGCGCTCGCATGGCGCATGTCGCGCTCGCTGACGTCGTTGGCGTTCTTGGCGGGCGACTGGCGGCGGTCGGCGGCCAGCTCCTGCGCGGTGAGGAAACCCGGTTCCTCGACATCGTGCCGGTAGCTGCGCAGCACCAGGCCGGCCCTGAGCGCCTTGTCGGGCGAACTCAGGAACCACTTGGCGCCCACCGTGTACTTGTCCGAACCGCTGTGCGCGCGGGAACCGTTCGACTGCTGTTTGGCGACGAAGTAGTTCTGGGCCAGGGCGCCGTGCTCGCGTCCCAGCGCCAGCTGGGCTTCGCGGCTGGCGAAACTGCCGACGCTCAGGCGCCCGTCCAGGTAGTTGCCGCCCTGGCGGGTGCCGAAGTTGATGTTCCCGCCGATGTTGTGCAGGCCATAGCACGGATCGTTGGTGCCGCGCACCACTTCGATGTAGTCCACCTCGAGCGGGAAGACCATGTCGATGAAGCGCTGGTTGCCGCTGTTGACATTGCTGGGAACGCCATCGATCAGCACCTTGATGCCGTTGATATAGCCTTCCCCATTGAAGGCGCGGAAGCTCGCCTTGCCGGACTCCGCGCCCATGCGGGTCTCGGTGAGCTGCATGCCGGGCAGCTGGCCGAGCAGCTCCCAGCTGTTGGCGACATGCTTGTCCTCGAGCTTGTCGGCGCCGAGCACGTCGACCGAACTCATGACGCTGTTCGAGAGCAGCGCACCGCCCGGACGCTGGGCGCTCACCCGGACTTCGCCCATCACCATCACGGGATCGTCGGCGAGCGCGGCTTGGCTCGACAGGGACAAGGCCGGGGTCAGCAGCATCGGCAGGAAGGAGCGTTTCATGGATCGGTTACCTCGGAGCACGGATAAGTCGCTAATGATAATGCATTATCGTTATCGACTCAACCATGAGCGGATGAGCGCAAGCCGGGAACACCCGGACGCGGATCGCGGTCCAAGTCGTGACCGGTCCGCTTCGTGGCCGGCAAGGCTCGATCCTGGGAGGCGACCGTGTTGCGCCACAAGCTCGCCGCGCTGCTGCCGGTCCTGGCTGCGCTCTCGCTCGTCATGTTGTTCGCGCTCCCGGGCGCCGGCGCGGCTGCATCCGCCCCTGGTTCCGCATCCACGTCCGTCGGCCTCCTGACCATCGACGGCGCCATCGGCCCGGCCAGCGCCGACCAGGTCGTGCGCGGCATCGCGCGCTCCGCGTCGCTCGGGCACGCGCTGCTGGTGATCCGGATGGACACGCCGGGCGGACTCGACACCTCGATGCGCACCGCGATCAAGGCCATCCTCGCCGCACCGGTGCCGGTCGCCGTCTACGTCGCCCCCAGCGGCGCACGCGCCGCCAGTGCCGGCACCTACCTCCTGTACGCCAGCCACGTCGCGGCGATGGCGCCCGGCACCAACGTCGGCGCGGCAACGCCGGTCGAGATCGGCATTGGGCCGGGCCAGACCCAGCCCAGCGGCAACGGCAGCGGCAAGGACGCCCCCAAGGGCGGCCCGAAGGAAACTGCCTCGCCCATGCAGGCCAAGGCGCTCAACGACGCCGCCGCCTACCTGCGCGGCCTGGCCCAGCTGCGCGGCCGCAATGCCGACTGGGCCGAGCGGGCCGTGCGCGAGTCCGTCAGCCTGACCGCCGAGGAGGCACTGCGGCTGAAGGTGATCGACGTGGTCGCTGCGGACTTGCCTGCCCTGCTGGCGCAGCTGGACGGCCACAGCGTGAACGTACTCGGCCAGCAGCGCCGCCTGCAGACCAAGGGCGCGCTGCCGGTCGAATTCGCGCCCGACTGGCGCACCAGTGCGCTGACCGTCATCGCCAATCCCAGCCTCGCCCTGCTCCTCATGACGGTCGGCATCTACGGCCTGGTGTTCGAGTTCATGAACCCGGGCGCGGTGGCCCCCGGCGTGATCGGGGCGATCTGCCTGCTGCTGGGCCTGTATGCCCTGCAGCTGCTGCCGGTGAACTATGCCGGCCTGGCCCTGATCGTGCTCGGCCTGGCCTTCATGCTCGCCGAAGCCTTCCTGCCCAGCTTCGGCATCCTCGGCTTGGGCGGCGTCGCCGCCTTCGTGGCCGGTGCGCTGATGCTGATCGATACCGAGCTGCCCGGCTACGGCGTCCCGGTCGGCCTGGTCGCCGCCCTGGCCGTGGGCAGCGCACTCGTACTGTTCGGCACCGCGCACCTGGCGCTCAAGACGCGTCGGCGCCCGGTCGCCAGCGGCGCAGCGGCCATGATCGGGACGCTGTGCAGCGTCGAACGCCACGACGCCGCGCGGCCGCACGAGGGCTGGGTCAGGGTAGAAGGCGAACTCTGGCATGCGCTCGGCGCCACGCCCCTGCGCGCGGGCCAGACCGTGCGCATCGTCGGCCGATCCGGCCTGACCCTCGAAGTGGTTCCCGTCGATACCATCAAGGAGGCAACATGATCGTCATCCCCGGATTCGGCCTCGGCCTTGCCGCCCTCTTCTTCCTGGTGCTGGCGCTGCTGGCGACGGCGATCCGGGTCCTGCGCGAATACGAACGCGGCGTCGTCTTCCAGCTCGGCCGCTTCTGGGGCGTGAAGGGGCCGGGCCTGATCCTCCTGATCCCGGTGCTGCAGCAGATGGTGCGGGTGGACTTGCGCACCATCGTGCTCGACGTGCCGACCCAGGACGTGATCTCGCGCGACAACGTCTCGGTCAAGGTCAACGCCGTGATCTACTTCCGGGTGGTGGACCCGGAGCGCGCCATCATCCAGGTCGCCAACTTCATGGAAGCCACCAGCCAGCTGGCCCAGACCACGCTGCGCGCGGTGCTCGGCAAGCACGAACTCGACGAGATGCTGGCCGAGCGCGAGCGCCTGAACCTCGACATCCAGCAGGTGCTGGACGCCCAGACCGACGCCTGGGGCATCAAGGTGGCCAACGTCGAGATCAAGCACGTCGACCTGGACGAATCGATGATCCGGGCGATTGCGCGCCAGGCCGAAGCCGAGCGCGAACGGCGCGCCAAGGTGATTCACGCGGAAGGCGAACTGCAGGCCTCGGAAAAACTGCAGCAGGCCGCCTTCGTGCTGGCGCAGCAGTCCGGCGCGATGCAGCTGCGCTACCTGCAGACGCTGAGCACGATCGCGGGCGACAAGTCGTCCACGATCGTCTTCCCCTTGCCGATCGACGTGCTGGCCGGCCTCGATGCGCGGGCGCGCAAGGAGGCCGGCTAGCGGGATCACGCGCTCAGTGCGCGTGGCCCCCGCCGGGCTCCTCGCAGTGATGCGGCTCCTCGCGGCACAGCGTCTCCCGCGCGGCCAGGGCCTGCCGGCGCGCCTCCAGCTGCTCCGGGGTCTGCGCCGGCGCCAGGATCTCCGGCACCGTGATCACCCGGCCGTTCTTGACCACGAAGCGCACGTCGGCGGCGGCGCGCAGGTCCGCCAGCGGATTGCCGCCCACGGCGATCAGGTCGGCCAGCTTGCCGCTTTCCACGGTGCCGAGGTCGTCGCCCACCAGCGCGATGCGCGCCGCGTCGCGCGTCACCGAGTACAGCGCCGTCAGGTTGCCCTGCACGATCGCCGCCCCGCGCATGTTCAGGTGCAGCGAGATGCCCGGCACCACCAGGGGCGAGTCGGTGCCGTTGGCAACCAGCGCACCGGCGGCGCGCACCTTGGCCTGCTGGGTGGCGTCGTTGATGATGCTGGCCAGTTGGGTCGCGGTGGGCGGCTGCGCGTTCTGCAGGCCAGGGGCGAAGTTCGGCGGCACCAGGATGAAGCGCGGGTCCGTGACGATGCCCGGATCCAGCCCCGCCAGCGCGCTGCTTGAAAACAGGGTGTCGATCAGGTGGAAGTCGCCCTTGCCGTAGATGTCGGCCGCGTCCTGGTAGGTGATCGCGCGCGCGAAGGACTTCGACCAGCCGTAGCCCATGCGCTGCGTCGCCGACAGGTGGGTGGTGCCGCCCAGGCCCGTCGCCGCGCCCGGCTGCACCATGTGGGTTCCGCTCGGCACGCGCAGGTCGAGCGCCCCTTGCGCGATCCGTTCCATGATCGGGATCGGCGCGCGCACGTAGCTCTTCAAAAAGTCCGCATCGAAGCGCTTGGCCTTGGCGATCTCGAGCTCGGCGATGAGCGGCGTGCGCAGGGTACGCGCGAAGTGGTAGAACTGGCGGTTGCCCTCCCACAGCGGCGGCGAGACGAACAGGCGCGGCCCCAGCAGGTTCCCGGCCTCGAGCGACTCGCGCATCTCCACGCTCTGGTGCAGCGGACCACCCACCGACTGCGCCGTCGTGATCCCGTAGGACAGCATCAGCTGGGCGATCTGGCCGAACTGGCCGCCCTGGTACAGGGTCAGCGGATGCAGGTGGGTTTCGATCAGGCCCGGCATCACGGTCAGGCCGCTGGCGTCGACCACGCGCACCCCGGCCGGATGATCGGTCTGCGGTCCGACCGACACGATGCGATTGCCCTGGATGACGATGTCGACGTTCTGGCGCAAACTGCTGCCGACGCCATCCCACAGCGCCCCCGCACGGATCACGGTGCGCCCTTCCGGCACGGCCTGGCGATACTCGAGCCTGACCGGAATCTCGCGGGTGCCGCTGCCGTCGACGCGCACGGTGCGCACACGCTCGGCCGACTTGTACAGGATGGTCCGCGAGTCGCCGCCCCAGGACGGCAGGTCGGCGATGTCCTCGGTAACCCGGCGCGCCTCGCCCGTCGGGGCGCCGTTCGGACCGACGGGAATCACGTACAGGCGCGAATCCATGATGAAGGCCACGCGGGTCCCGTCCGGCGAGAGCACGGCAGCGCCCTCGTCGCGCTCGGCGATCTGGCGCGGCGCCGGCGCCACCGCGTAGAAGGTGCCGGTGCGGGTGGCCAGGTCGATCACGCGCAGCTTGTTGTAGCCCTCGCGGAAGCGGTTGTTGATGCGCTCGTTGTCCACCACGATGATGCGCTGGCCGTCGGGCGTCCATTGCGGGGTGCTGACCTGGGTGCTCACCGAGGGCAGGATCACCTCGAAGGTGCCGGCGGCGCGGTTCCAGATCTCGAGCTGGCCCGACAAGGTGGTGTAGGCGATGCGCCCGCCGTCCGGCGACAGCTTCGGCAGCGCCATCGAGCGTCCCGGGATGGCGGCCAGCCGCGTGCGGGCGCGTGTCGCCACGTCGACCTGGTCGACCGCCAGCTGGCCGGCATTGTTGCGCTCGGACGAGAAGTAGACCGCCTGCCCGTCCGCGGTCCATTGCGGGTTGACGTCGCGGTCCGGATCGTTGGTCAGCCGCACCGGCGCTTCGCCGATCCGCATGGCCCATACGTCGTTCAGGGCCACGAAGGCGATGCTGCGCCCGTCCGGCGACAGGACCGGGGCACTGATGCCTTTCACCTGGCGCGGCCTGAAGTTGTCGAAGTTGCGGTCCTTGCCTTCGCGGATGTCGGGCCGGCGCAGCCTCAGTTCGGCGCGAAAAGCTACATCGTTCGGATTGGCGCCGCTTGCGTCGCGGATGCGGATGTGCCCATCGGCCGTGTACAGGAAGCGCCCGTCCGGGAGGAAGCGCACCGGGAACGGGAAGATGTCCTCGTCGGTCGTCACCGCCGTGCCGCCCACCACCAGCTGGCGCGCGGCGTTCTGGTAGACCAGCGCGCTGCCGTCCGGGGTCCAGGCCGGGGCCGTGCCCGGCGCCACGACCGTCGGCGCGCCGCCGCCGATCGGGGCGGTGACGACGTTGGCGCCGTCGACATAGGCCAGGCGGCTGCCGTCCGGAGACACCACCGGATTGCTCTCGGCCCCAGGGCCGGTGGTGATCTGCGCCGGCGCGCCGCCGTTCACGTCCACGCGCCAGATCTTGTACTGGCCGTCGCCGCTGCGGTCCGACGAGAACACCAGGCCGCTGCCGTCCGGCAGCCAGGCCGGTTCGCGGTCGTCAAACGGACCGGTGGTGTGCTCGCGCAGGTTGCGTCCGTCCGGCGAGATCGTCCAGATATGGAAGTTCCCTTCCGGCGCGTAATTCTGGAAAGCGATGCGCCTGCCGTCGGGCGACCACACCGGCGCGGTCGGCTCGACGCGCCAGTCGGTGATACGGCGCGCCTGCCCGCCTTCGCGCGGAATGATCCACAGCGCGCCCTGGGCCGAGAACACGATCAGGCGGCCGTCCGGCGATGGCGCCGCCGCCATGTTGGTGCCTTCGCGCAGTTCGACCGTGAGGTCTTGCGTGGGGCCGCGCAGCTTGTTCAGCTCATCGACCCGGCCGCCGCTGGGAAACTGGCAGGCGGACAGCAGGGCCGCGCCGACGGCGAACGCGAGCAGGGAAAGTCGGGGTTGGCGGAGCCGGCAGGGGTGGTGAAAACTGCGGCGCAGGAAGCTGCGGGTAGTCATGTTTTCCTCCTGGATGGATTGCCAAATTGCACCAGAATGGTGCGGGCTTGACAGATCGATCCTCGGCCGGGCGTCTGACGAAATGCTGACAGATGAGTTCGCCTAGAAATGAAAGCGCCGCTAAACGCAGGCCGCCTGACCGTGCTCAAAGCATGTGCAGGAACGCAACCCGGGAAAGTGAGTCGGGTGAGTAAAAGCCATGTCTGATGATCATTTCCAACACTTTCCGCTCAAGCTCTTGAGTGTTCGATGCTAATCATTTGATGCAGTGCACAAAACGTCAAGTAATGACACAATAGCGAAAAGGAATACTTCACTACTACTGAGAGAGCGTCGAGTGAGAGACTTCAACGTATCGCTGAACCATCCCCTGCGGGTGCCGCTCGCCGCCGAACTTCACTCGCGCCCGTTCATGCGTCTCGACGCGCCCGAGGCAATCACCCACCTGGCGGTCTATCATGGCGGGCAAGCCGGTCCGCCGGGGCGCCATTCCCAGCACCAGCTGTTGGGAGCCCTGTGCGGCCACTTCGGCGTCGCCGCCCCCGGCCCGGGCAGCAGCCACTTCTTCCACGACTTCGGCAGCTTCCGCCTGAAGTGGGAATGCCATACCGAGTTCGCCACCTATACGGTGACCACGCCGCTCCCGCCGGACATGGGAGCGTACGAGGCCTTCTCCCACGTGCCCCTGTCCTTCCTGCCCGCCAGCTGGCTGGCCAGCCTGGAAGGCAGCCTGATGGCTGCGGCCCACGTGGCGCTGGTCAAGGGCGCGGCCGACGCCTCGCGCCTGCCCTCGGTGTTCGAGCGCAACGGCCTGGCCGGTTCCTCGGTGATGCAGGGCGCCGAGCTGTGGACCGACTTCGCGATCCAGTCCGACGGCTTCAGCCGCTTCGTGATCCGCGACCTCGGCATGCGCCACCTGCAGGGCGGACGCCTGGTGCAGCGGGTGCTGGAAATCGAAACCTACCGCATGATGGCCCTGCTCGGCCTGCCCGCCGCGCGCACCGTCGGCACCGAGCTGGACGCGATCGAAGCGGAGCTGTCCTCGCTGGCCAGCGCCATGGTGGCGACCGACATGGCGCCCGTCGAACATGGCGCGCAGGACGAGCAGCGCCTGCTGGCGCAGATCACGCGGCTGGCGGCCCGGCTGGAAAAGCTGGTGCTCGACAACGGCTACCGCTTCTCGGCCTCGAAAGCCTATTTCGGCCTGGTCAAGGCGCGCATCGAGGAGCTGCGCGAAGTGCGCATCGAGGGCACGCCCACGGTGGAGGAATTCATGGAACGCCGCCTGGCGCCGGCCATGCAGACCTGCGCCGCGGTCAGCGCGCGCCAGGACGCGCTGGCGCGCCGCATCGCCGACACCAACGATCTGCTGCGCACCCGGGTCGGCATCGTGCAGGAGCTGCAGAACCGGCGCATCCTGGAATCGATGAATGCGCGTGCGGCGCAGCAATTGCGGCTGCAGCTGGCGGTTGAAGGATTGTCGGTGGCGGCGATTTCCTACTACTTGGTGGGACTGCTCGGCTATGCGGGGAAGGCGGCCAAGGCGGCTGGGGTGCCGATCAATCCGGACCTGGCGCTGGGGATTCTGGTGCCGGTGGTGGCGGTCGGGGTGTGGGTGGCGCAGCGGCGGGTGCATCAGCGGATTGGGCGGCGCGGGCATTAGGAGCGCGACCAATCCGTTGTTGTTGCAAGCGCAATAAGACCGTACACTGAGCCGTTGCGATGTCTGCCATCGGCCAGAAGCGGTCGTTTGAGACTCGCGCGCCGTGCTCGAATTAAGGTTGGTGAGAGATCTTAAATGGGTCGCAAAAGGTTGAATCACGCCGCTGAAACTTTCTGTGCGATGTTCTGCGGCTGGCGGCTGTCGAATTCTTACGTTGAACTTCAGACCCTTGGTTCTGGCGTTCTCGATATTGACGTGTTAGAGGCAAAATGCAATTTTAATGGCAGTCCTATCAGTTCGGTCTCGATTGCACATGAACTTAATGGGTGGCTGCTGCAGGACATGCAAAAGCACAACATCCCCATCGCCGAGCTGTCGTCAGCACTTTTGTCAGTCGTTATTGAACTGGAGCGTGTTCCTGCACCGCCAGGCCCTCGAGGCAGCTTCTACATTGGAAAAGACGGTAAGCCTATTGATAAAGGCGAATTTTTTAAGATCGCGGCCAACTGTACTAGCGAAATCAGGACGGGTGACTCGACATACAGGGCCATACGGAGCCACCATGAACAATGGCCGGTGGGCTGGCCCAGTATATAACCTCGCGGCTTTGGGCGACGCATTCTACATTAGACAGCGTCCTACCCTGTCAATTCCATTGAATAATGCCGAAAAAATGCGACAGGCCGAGTTCGACGAGGCCGCGATGGCGCTGCTGCGGCTACCTACGACGTCTACCTGGTGAAGGACGAGCCCGAGGTGGGCCAGCGCCTTCCACGATGCCATGAAGTCATTCGGCGCTACCTCTGGAAGAAGATGCCGCTGGCAGATCACGGAAAATATTGGCTGATACCGAGTTCTTGCAGAGACGACCGGCCCGCCTTTTATGCGGTGCAAGCGTCGGGATAAATGTGCGGTGACAGCCGGGAACATGCGATTTTTTGGCTCGATGCGCCACGGCGCCGGCGTAATCCGCCCCCGGCGAGCCCGGGCGCGTGAGAAGCGGGATAGTAGATGGGCGCTCAGTGCGCCGCCACCACCTCCTTGCGCCACCAGTCCTCGACCATCTGCTTCTCGTGCGAGTACATCTCGTGGGTATAGCGATTAACTCCCATCAGGTAGTTGGGATTGGACAGCTTGGCTTCCCCGGTGCGCACTGCCTGCCCGTCCTGCTCGATGGTGTAGCGCAAGTGCAGACGCGGCCAGTCGGCGCGGCCCTTCAGCACGCGCACATCACGAATCGCCACGCGCGGGAACTCGTCCCCGGCCAAGTCGATATCGAGCATCTCGACCTTCAGTTTCTGCCCCGCCGGCAACTGTTTCGACAGGTGCGCGAAATGCTCGCTAAAGTGCCACTCCATGTTTTCCCGGTCGATGGCCGAGCGCGGCACGTCCGCCATGTTTGCTGGATGGGCGAACGTCACGATCGCCTCGGCCGATGCATTCAACGCAACGATCATCACCGCCACTGCCAGCGTGCCTTTGTAGATGAGCTTAATCATTACCAACCCCTTTGCGTGTTCCTATTCATTCAATCGATGAATATACGCTTATTTGGAGGTGTCGGTCTCATTCACAATGCCCGCGCTTTTAGTGGGAAGACGCTCTCGATTGGACATGTATCGGAGAGGAAGGACTGGGTGAATATGTAATCGTTACGACATCGCACAAAGATGAATCTCTTGCTGACGTCGTCGCGTTTGCCGAGGCCTTCGAAACGCGAGTGCCTCATTCTGTCCAAGTCGTCCATCGCTAGCCCGGCCACCTTCCGTGAAGGACCGCTTTGGGTCGATAGCGGACGTAGATGGCATCGCCACGGCTGATCGCCGCAATGCAAACGCCACACATTGATGATCGCCGCCTGCCCCGATCGGCCTCACTTGGCCAACAAGTGCGGCCCGATCTCCCGCACCGACTGCACCCCGGTCAGCACCATATTGGTCCGCAAGTCCTTCTCCATGATCGCAAGCAGCCGCTCCACGCCCGCCTGCCCCTGCGTCGCCAGCGCATAGACAAAGGCCCGCCCGATCAGCACCCCATCCGCGCCCAGCGCCAGCATGCGGAACACGTCGGTCCCGGTGCGTACCCCGCCATCGGCAAAGATCGCCAGCTTGCCCTTCACTTCCGCTGCAATGGCCGGCAGCGCCTGGGCCGACGACGGCGCCCCGTCCAGCTGGCGCCCGCCGTGGTTCGACACGACGATGCCGTCGGCCCCGAAGGCCAGCGCATCGCGCGCATCTTCCGGGTCGAGGATGCCCTTGACGATGAACTTGCCCTTCCACTCGTCGCGAATCCACTGCAGGTCGGGCCAACTGATGCCAGGATCGAAGTTCGCCCCCAGCCAGCCGATGTAGTCGGCCAGCCCGGTCGCGCTGCCGCGGTAGGCCGAGATGTTCCCGAGGTCGTGCGGACGCCCGAACACGCCCACGTCGAGGGCCCAGCGCGGATGCGTCATTGCCTGCAGCACCCGCCGCAGCGGGCCGTTCGGGCCGCTCATGCCGCTGTGGGCGTCGCGGTAGCGCGCACCCGGCACCGGCATGTCGACCGTGAACACCAGGTTGGTGGCGCCCAGCTCCCAGGCACGGCGCATCACGTCGCGCATGAAGCCGCGGTCCTTCAGGACGTAGAGCTGGAACCAGATCGGATTTGCCGCCTGGGCCGCCACTTCCGCCAGCGGGCACACCGAGACGGTCGACTGAATGAAGGGGATATTGCGGCGGCAAGCCGCGCGCACCGCCTGCACTTCGCCGCGGCGCGCATACATGCCGGTCAGGCCGACCGGCGCCAGCGCGATCGGCAGCCCGTAATCCTGGCCGAAATACTGCACGCCCAGGTCCAGCTGCTCGGAGCCGCGCAGGACGCGCTGGCGCAGCTTCACGGCCTGCAGGTCGTCGACGTTGCTGCGCAGCGTCTGCTCGGCGCCGGCGCCGCCATCGAGGTAATGGAACAGGAAAGGGGGCAGCCGGCGGCGTGCGGCCTCTCGGAAATCGGTGGCGGACGAGATGATCATGTACTGGCTGGTAGAGAACGAATCCGCACAGTCTACGCTGGCATGCGCATGAGCGTCCATATCCCGCTCTGCTCAACTGATGCTTCGATCAGCGCCTTGATCGCAAGGGAGCGCTCGCGCTGTATTCACACGGCGCAGGATCCGCTCAAGCGCCTGATTAAATGTCCCGCCACACCCCCCGATTGTTGACACTGTCGGCATGGCATCCAATACTCGGATGAGCTACCCTCGACGCCCAACCCCGGACACCATGGCACCCAAGACCTGTAACGACACCAGCAAGCGCAGCATCGCCCTCGGCATGCTGGCGCTTGCCTGCACCGCTTGCGCGACCACGAGCACGGCGCCCGCCGTCACCCAGCTCGGCGGCAAGCAGCTCGAACGACTCGACCGCGGCGTGGTCGCGATCCACACCCAGGACGGCAACTTCGTCAGCTGGCGCCTGCTCGGCCAGGAAGACGCGGCCACCAGCTTCAACCTCTACCGCGACGGCAAGCGCCTCAACGATGCGCCGCTGGCCGCCACCAACTTCGTCGACAAGGGCGTCGCTCCAGGGGCAAGCTACAGCGTGCGGGCCGTGCGCGGCAATGCCGAAGCGGGCGACGACGCCAAGCCGGTCGCCGCCTGGCAGCAGCCCTTCCTGAGCATCCCCCTGCGCAAGCCGCAGGACGGCGTCACGCCGGACGGCGTGGCCTACAGCTACCAGGTGAACGACGGCTCGGCGGCCGACCTCGATGGCGACGGCCGCTACGAACTGCTGGTCAAGTGGCAGCCGACCAATGCGAAGGACAATTCGCACAGCGGCCACACCGGCTCGACCTATATCGACGCCTACCGCCTCGATGGCAGCTTCATGTGGCGCATCGACCTGGGCAGGAACATCCGCGCCGGCGCCCACTACACCACCTTCCTCGCCTACGACTTCGACGGCGACGGCCGCGCCGAAGTGATGATGAAGACCGCCGACGGCAGCGTCGACGGCCAGGGCAAGGTCATCGGCGACGCCAAGGCCGACTACCGCAACAACCGGGGCTTCATCCTGGATGGTCCTGAATTCCTGACGGTGTTCGACGGCCGCAGCGGCGCCGCGCTGGCCACCACCGGCTATACGCCGGCACGCGGCGGCAACGGCGCGGCCTGGGGCGATGCTAACGGCAACCGGGTCGACCGCTTCCTCGGCGGCGTGGCCTACCTCGACGGCAAGCAGCCGAGCGCGGTGTTCGCGCGCGGCTACTACACACGCGCCGTGCTGGCGGCCTGGGACTGGCGCGACGGCAAGCTGACGCAGCGCTGGGTGTTCGACAGCGACACGCCCGGCAACGGCGAGGCCGCCGGCCAGGGTGCGCACTGGATGGCGGTGGCCGACGCCGACGGCGACGGCCGCGACGACATCGTCTACGGCGCCGCCACCATCGCCAGCAGCGGCAAGCTGATGTACTCATCGAACCTGTGCCACGGCGACGCCCTCCACGTGGGCAAGCACGACCCGAGCCTGCCGGGACTGCAGGTCTTCATGGTGCACGAGTCGCCCAAATGCTACCGCGGCAACGGCGCCGCCATGCGCGATGCCGCCACCGGCAAGGTCCTGTGGGGCATCCCGAGCACCATCGACGTCGGCCGCGGCATCTGCATGGACATCGACGCCGCCCATCCGGGCAACGAATGCTGGGCCGCGATCGGCGGCATCACCAATCCGGCCGGCGGCCTGTACAACGCCAAAGGCCAGCAGATCTCGGCGGTGCGCCCGCGCGCCTACAACTTCGGCCTCTGGTGGGACGGCGACCTGCTGCGCGAATCGCTCGACGGCACGAAGGTCGAGAAGTGGAACCCGCAGGCCCAGCGCCTTGACCTGCTGCTGGACGCCGCGCCGCTGCGCGCCGCGTCCAACAACGGCACCAAGGCCAACCCCGTGCTGTCGGCCGACCTGTTCGGCGACTGGCGCGAGGAAGTCGTCTGGCGCAGCAATACGGACGACGCCCTGCTGGTGTTCAGCACCACCGTGCCGACCGCGCACCGACTGCCGACCCTGATGCACGACGCCCAGTACCGGGTGCAGGTGGCGGCCCAGAACGCCGGCTACAACCAGCCGCCCCACCCCAGCTTCTTCCTCGGCGAAGGCATGCCCCCGCCGCCGCATTCGTCCAAATAAGTCACCCATCTCGATAAGCGCATTCCGACATGACTACTCGCTTCGCCCTGTCCGCCATCGCCCTTGCAGCCCTGTTCGCCACCGGCGCCAACGCTGCCGAACGCCTCACCGTCACCGTCAGCCACACGCTGGACATCGCCCGCCCGGCCGAGACCATTGCCATCCCCTGGACCAAGGTCAACGAGGCCCTGCCGCAGGCCCTGAACCAGCAACTGGTGGTCAAGGACGCCGCGGGACGCGTGCTGCCCTACCAGGTCACCAATATCGCTCCCACCGGCAAGGACCCGAAGATGATCGGCGCCGGCTATGGCGAGCTGTTGTTCCAGGTCGCCTTCAAGGCGGGCGAGAAGCGCACCACGGTCACCATCGAGAAGGCCGGCGCCACCGTACCGCCCTTCCCGGCCAAGGCCTACGCGCGCTTCGTGCAGGAACGCCTCGACGACTTCGCCTGGGAGAACGACAAGCTGGCTCACCGCACCTACGGCCCGGCCCTCGCCGCTCCGGCACCCGCCGGCAGCGACAAGGAAGTGCTGGTCACCAGCGGCATGGATATCTGGTTCAAGCGCGTGCCCTACCCGATCGTCGACCGCTGGTACAACATCGGCCACGATCACTACCACGTCGACGAAGGCGAAGGCATCGACATGTACAACGTCGGCCCGACCCGCGGCGCGGGCGGCACCGGCATCTGGGACGGTCAAAAGCTGTTTGTCGACACCAACTACAAGACCTGGAAGATCCTGGCCAACGGCCCGGTACGCACCGTGTTCGAGCTGCACTATGACGGCTGGGACGCCCAGGGCACCAAGGTCTCGGAAGTCAAGCGCTTCACCGTCGACGCCGGCCGCTATTTCGACCGCATCGACAGCACCTTCGTTTTCACGGGCCCGGCCAGCCTGAACGCGGCCGTGGGCCTGAACAAGCGCCCGAGCGACAAGGGCCAGGAAGTCAAGGTCGACTTCAGCGAGAACAAGAAGGACGGCAGCCTGGTGCAATGGGTCACCCAGCGCAGCTTCGGCGACTTCGGCGTCGCCGTGATCGTGCCGAGCGCATCGGGCTTTGCCGCCGACGAACGCAACGGCCTGGTGGTCGCACCGGTCAGCTCCGGCCAGCCGCTGAGCTACCACGTGGGCGCCGCCTGGACCCGCGGCAGCCCCTTCGCCACCCAGGCCGACTGGCAGCGCCACGTGGCCGAGGAGGCGGCGCGCCTGCGTGCGCCGGTTGCAATCACCCTCGCCAAAGGGAATTGAGCATGGCCCCGCTGTCCCGCCGGAGCTTCTTCAAGACCGGCGCACTGGCCGCCGCGCTGCCCTTCGGCATGCGTGCGGTCGACGCCGTCGCCGCACCCACCGCGCCGTCCTCCCCGACCATCGCCGACCTTTCCTGGCTGGAGGGTGCGCCCTCGCTCATGACCGGCACCACCTTCGGCGTGCCATGGCCGCGCGGCGCCCTGCGCAAGGACCAGGCCTTTGCCCTGTCCAGCCCTGGCGGCGAGCTGGCCTGCCAGAGCTGGCCGCTCGCCTACTGGCCGGATGGTTCCCTGAAATGGACCGCCCACGCCCTGCCCGCGCAGGACGCGATGCCTGGCCGCCTGCAGCTCAAGCCCGGCAAGGCGCGCCTGCCCGCCCAGGCGCTGGCCATCAAGGAATCTGCGGACGCCATCGTGATCGATACCGGCGTCATCGAATGCGTCGTGCCGCGCCAGGGCGCCGACATCATCCGCAGCATCCGGCGCGGCAAGACCGAGATCGCGCGCGCCGGCAAGCTGGTGGCGCTGAGCGACGATCAGCCGGACGGCAGCACGCGCCAGAGCGCCTACGAAAGCCAGCTCGCCAAAGTCACGCTCGAGCAGCGCGGCCCGGTGCGCAGCGTGGTCAAGCTCGAAGGCATGCACCGCGACGTCAAGAGCAGCCGCGCCTGGCTGCCCTTCACCGTGCGCCTGTACTTCTACCTAGGTGCCGAGTCGGTGCGCATCATGCACACCTTCGTCTTCGACGGCGACGAGCAGAAGGACTTCGTGCGCGGGATCGGCCTGCGCTTCGACGTGCCGCTGACGGACGAAGAACACAACCGCCACGTACGCTTCGGTGGCGAAGCCGGCGGCCTGTGGGCCGAAGGCGTGCGCAACCTCACCGGCCTGCGGCGCGACCCGGGCGCGGCGGTACGCAAGGCCCAGCTGGCCGGCCAGGGCGTGGCAGTCTCGGAGATCGGCGAGCGCGTGCGCAAGAACATGCAGTACGTGCCGGCCTGGGGCGACTACAGCCTGTCGCAACTGTCCGCCGACAGCTTCCGCATCCGCAAGCGCACCAAGGCCGGCCACGGCTGGATCGATGCGGCCTGGGGCCGGCGTGCGCCGGGCCTGGGCTACATCGGCGGCGCCTCCAGCGGCGTCGCCTTCGGCATGCGCGACTTCTGGCAGCGCCACCCGACCCAGCTCGACATCCGCAACGCCCATACGGACGCGGCCCAGGTCACCCTCTGGATGTGGTCGCCCGACGCGCCGGCCATGGACCTGCGCTTCTACCACGACGGCATGGGCATGGACACCCACGCCGAAGAACTGCAGGCCCTCGACATCACCTACGAGGACTACGAAAAAGGCTTCGGCACCCCGGTCGGCGTCGCGCGCAGCAGCGAGCTGACCCTGTGGGCCCTTGGCGCGACGCCGGCGCGCGAGCGCCTGGTGCAGATGGCGGCCCATGTCCAGACGCCGCCGCAGCTGGCGGCGGCGCCCGCCCACATCCTCGCCACCCGCGTGTTCGGCAACATGTGGTCCCTGCCCGACCGCTCCACGCCTGCGAAAGCGCATATCGAGGACCGGCTGGATGCCCACTTCGATTTCTACCGCAAGGAAGTCGAGCAGCGCCGCTGGTACGGCTTCTGGGACCACGGCGACTTCCGCCATACCTACGATCTCGACCGCCACGAATGGCGCTACGACGTCGGCGGCTATGCCTGGGCCAACTCGGAACTATCGCCCGACCTGTGGCTGTGGTATTCCTTCCTGCGTACCGGCCGCGCCGACATCTTCCGCGTCGGCGAAGCCATGGTGCGCCACACCAGCGACGTCGACACCTACCACCTGGGCCGCTTCGCCGGACTGGGCACGCGCCACAACGTCCAGCACTGGGGCTGCAGCGCCAAGCAGGTGCGCATCAGCACCGCCGTCTACCGCCGCATGTACTACTTCCTGACGGCCGACGAACGCATCGGCGACGTCATGCGCGAAACGCTCGACGCCGACCAGCGCCTGGAAGCGGTCGACCCGGTGCGCAAACTTCCGAACCAGCCGCCCAAGGGACAGTTCCCGGTGCGGGCCAGCTTCGGCACCGACTGGGCCTCGCTGGCGGCCAACTGGCTGACCGAATGGGAACGCAGCGGCAGCACGAAGTACCGCGACCGCATCCTGACCGGCATGCGCGACATCGCCGCCATGCCGCATGGCTTCTTCAACGCCGAGCGCATGGGCTACGAGCTGGAAACCGGGCGCCTGCACAACATGATCGGCACCGATGTCAAAGCCTCGCACCTGAACGCGGTGTTCGGCGCCATCGAGATCTTCGACGAACTGATCAACCTCACCGGCGACAAGGCTTTCGAGAAGGCCTGGATCGAGTACTGCGAACTGTACAACGCGCCCGCCGAGGAACAGCGCCGCAGGCTGGGCAAGACCCACGGCGGCACCGACGCCATCTACCAGGGCAACTCGCGCATGACGGCCTACGCGGCCTGGAAACGCAAGGCCCCCGAACTGGCGCGGCGCGCCTGGAAGGAATTCGCCGGCGCCAACCGGCCGTATCCACCCTTCACGCCGCGGCGCGTGGCCGGTCCGGCCGTGCTCAATCCGGTGAACGAGGTGCCATGGGTGACCACCAACGAGACCGCCCAGTGGGGCCTGGCCGCGATCCAGAACCTGGCCCTGGTCGGCGACGCGCTGCCGGCGTCTTGAAAGGACGAATATGCGATTGACCATCCTTGGCGCCGCCATCGGCGCCCTCCTGCTCGCGGGCTGCGCTGCCCAGCCCCGGGCGGACCAGGCGAAGCGCTTCGCCTTCGGGAGCGCGGCCCCGGCCGGCTACACTCCAGTGAGCACCGGCACCATCTACGACGCCGGCCGCGGCTACGGCTTCGAGCCGGGTGCGGCCCAGGGCAGCTATTTTTCGGTCGACCTCCCGGAAGGGAGTTACCGCGTGACGGTCACCCTGGGCGATGACACCCAGCCGTCTACCACCACCATCAAGTCCGAACTGCGCCGCCTGGCGCTCGAGAACGTGCAGACCGCGCCCGGCCAGAAGCTCGAGCGCAGCTTCATCGTCAACGTGCGCACTCCGCAGATCCCGGCGGCGAACGGCGTCGCGCCGGGCGAAGTCAAGCTCAACGTTCCGCGCGAGACCGTCAGCGAAGCCTGGGCCTGGGACCAGCGCCTGACCCTGGAATTCAACGGCACGCGCCCGGCGGTGCGTACCGTTGAGATCACGCCGGTACAGGTGCCGACCCTGTTCCTGCTGGGCGACTCCACCGTCAGCGACCAGCCGGGCGAGCCTTACAACAGCTGGGGCCAGATGCTGCCGCGCTTCCTGAAGCCCTCGGTGGCGGTGGCCAACTACGCGCAATCGGGCGAAACCTATCGCGATTCGCTCTCCAAGCGCCGCATCGACAAGATCCTGAGCCAGATGAAGCCGGGCGACACGCTCCTGATGCAGTACGGGCACAACGACCAGAAGCAGATCGCGTCCGGCAAGGGCGGCCCCTTCACTACCTACAAGGCCGAGATCAAGACCCACGTCGAGATGGTGCGCGCTAGGGGCGGGCTGCCGGTCATCGTCTCGTCGATGGAACGGCGCCGCTTCGACCCGGCGGGGAAAATCCAGCTCACCCTGACCGACTACGCCGAGGCGGCGCGCCAGTCGGCCCGGGAACTGAACGTGCCCTTCATCGACCTGCATGCGATGAGCCAGACCATGTATACGGCCCTCGGCGTCGAAGGCTCGAAGGCGGCTTTCGCCCTGCCCGCGCCGGACCGCCTCGACAATACCCACCACAACAACTACGGCAGCTACGTGCTGGCCAAGGCCATCGTGCTCGGCATGCGCCAGGCCAAGCTGCCGGTGGCCAGCCACGTGGTCGACGATTTCGCCTTCGACCCGGCCCGTCCCGACCCGGTCAGCGCATTCGCCGTGCCGCCCAGCCCCGGCCGCAAGGCCGAGCGGCCGGCCGGCGATGAGAGCAACCGTGAGGTGCGCGTCTCCAGCACCGGGAGCGCCCGATGAAGCGCCGCGCCGCCCTCGGCGCGATCGCAGGCGCCGCCCTGCTGGCCGGCTGTGCGCCGCTGCTGCGCAATGAGGAGAAACAGGCCTACCTGTTCGCCTACTTCATCGGCAACGGCGGCGACGGCCTGCACCTGGCCGCCAGTACTGATGGCTATCAGTGGGAAGCCTTGCACGGCGGCGCCAGCTTCCTCACGCCCACCGTGGGCGGCGCGAAACTGATGCGCGACCCGAGCCTGGTGCGCGGGCCGGACGGCCTGTACCACATGGTCTGGACCAGCGGCTGGAACGACCGCGGCATCGGCTACGCTTCCTCGCCCGACCTGCTGACCTGGTCGCCCCAGCGCGAGATCCCGGTGATGGGGCACGAGCCGACCGCGCTGAACGCCTGGGCACCCGAGCTCTTCTACGACGCCAAACAGGGCCACTACCTGATCCTGTGGTCGTCCACGGTCCCGGGGCGCTTCCCGGAAACCGAGGGCAAGAGCGAGGAGAAGTACAACCACCGCATCTATGCCACCACGACGAAGGATTTCGTCAGCTTCACGCCGACGCGTCTGTATTACGACCCGGGCTTCTCGGTGATCGACGCCACGCTGGCGCACGCTTTCGGCAAGGATTGGCTGCTGGTGAAGGACGAGACCCGTTATCCGCCGATGAAGCACCTGCGGGTGGCGCAGGCGTCCAGCTTCGAGGGACCGTTCGGGGCGCTGGGTGCGCCGATCACGCCGCCGGGCCTGTGGAGCGAGGGGCCGAGCGTGCTGCAGGTGGGCGACGAGGTGATCGTGTACTACGACGCCTATACGGCCGGGCACTACGGTGCGCTGCGCACGCGCGATATGGTGAACTGGGAGGACGTGACTGCGAAGCTGCGCTTCCCGAACGCCGGCACCACGCAGCGGGTGCGGCATGGGACGGCATTCGCGGTGCCGGCCAGCTTGGTTGACAGGATCAGGGCCGCGAAACCATAAACGACACGGGGGGGGACCGGCAACGCCGATCACCCCCCGAGTTTTTCAGCAGGCCGGGTCGGACCCGGCCATCACATCGGTCAGCGCGCGCCCTGGAACATCAGGCCGCTGTCATTCAAGCCGAACTTGTACTTCTTGTTCATCTCGATGATCTCGGCGCCGGCCAGCAGCGTCGGGCCGTAGCCGTGCGCCGCCTTCACGCTGGTCGGACGATAGGCGTAGAAGGCCGGGTCGAAGGCCATGCCGGTACCCACGCAGATGCCCTCGATCTGGCCGGCGGTCGTGACCTTGCTGGCCACCGCGTTCCAGGCCAGGTTCGCCATCGGACCGTACATCTGCGCATCGACGTAGCCGCGGTTGACCGCGCGTGCGATGGCGTAGGTGTAGATCGCGGTGGCCGAGGTCTCCTGGTAGGTGTCGTTGCGGTCGATCAGCTGGTGCCAGAAGCCTTCCTTGGTCTGGTAGCCGGCCAGGCCCTTGATGTGGGCGCGCAGCTGCGCCAGCACCTGGTTGTAGCCCTTGTGGTCCTTCGGCAGCACTTCCAGCACCTCGACCATGGCCATCACCGCCCAGCCGTTGGCGCGCGCCCAGCGCAGCTCCGGATGGTCGCGCATGCCTTCGACGTAGCCGTGCATGTAGATGCCCAGCTTCGGGTTGAACATGCGCTTCGAGAACTGCAGCACCTGGTTGACGGCGTCGTCGTAGTGCTTGCGGTTGCCCGTGACCTTGCCCAGGTAGGCCATGGTCGGCACGCCCATGAACATGTCGTCCAGCCAGATCGTGTCCGGCAGCGGACGCATCTTGCGGCCGCCCTTGCCGTCCGGTCCGCCGCGCGCCAGGATGCCGTCCTTCAGGCGGTACTCGTGCTTGGTGACGAAGTCGCCGCAGATGCCGACCATCTGGCTGTAGTCGACCTTCGAGCCGCCCACCTGGGCTTTCAGGAAGCTGTGGCACAGGGCGCCGGCGTCGTCCAGCGCGTGCGGGTTCAGGAAGCTCTTGATCGGCGCCATCGAGTTGGCGCGGTCGGCCTGCACCACCGGCAGGTAGGTCCTGGTCAGCTGCGACAGCAGCGCGTGGCGCTTCTGGGTGTAGTCGGTATAGCGCTGGTCGCCGGTGGCCTGGCCGGCGGCCAGCATGCCCAGGTAGGTGACGCCCCATTCGTAGCTGGTCAGGCGGAAGTCGCCCGGCCTCAAGACAGCGTCCGGCTCGGCCTTGCTCAGGTCGGTGATCGGCGAATTGTCGCCCTTGTGGATCAGCTCAGCCGGCGTCGTGCGGTCCAGGTAGGCGAACACGCGGTCGAGCACGGCCTTGACCTCGCCCGCTTCCATCGGCTGGTAGCGGGTCGGGTACTTGACGTCCAGGGCGTGCAGCATCGCATCGGCCGCGGCCGGGCCTTTTTCCTGGGCCGCCGGCGCGTCCTGGGCAATGGCGCTCATGGCCGGGAACAGGCTCGCAACGAGCAGGCCGATCAGTGCACGGCGCGGCATGGGGGTGGTCATCTTGGGTGTCTCCTTTTTATTTCAGCTGGTGAATCGTCAGGTTATCGATGGTGTGGCGCGACCAGGTGGTGCGAAATCCCATGTAGCCCTGGGTGAACGGGTGAGGGTCGCGATAGGAAAATACTTCGCGGCCGTCGAGCAGCATCCGGGTGCAGCCGCGGTAGACCGCGATCTCGACCCGGTAGTCGCGGTTGGGCTGGAGCATCCAGTCCGCGCCGAGGCGCTCGGCGACCATCACGCGCTGGCCGCCGGCGTAGCGGCGCAGGCGGGTGGTCTCGTTGTGGTTGCCGCCGACGCCGGCATAATACATGTCGAGGTCGTCGTAGTCCTCGAACTTGCCCGAGCGGGTGAATAGGTTCTTGTTGGCCGGGTCGCGCGCCATCCAGAAGTGGTTCAGGTCGGACAGGCGGTCGTTCGGGCCGCCCGCCATTACGACGCGGCGCGTGTAGGCGATCAGGATGTCGCCGGATAGCGGCTTGTCGAGCCAGACGGTGGCGCCGGAGTCGACATCGATGACCAGGCGGCCGTCGCGGTTGCCGATGAAGTTGACCGGCTTGCGCACATATTCGCTGACGTAGCCCTCCAGCGAACCGTCAAAATTGTCCTGATGGAGCAAAGCGCCCTTCTCGCCCCAACTCTCACAGGCCGCCTGCGCGCTGCCCGCGGCGAGCAGCAAGGTCGCGAACAATGCCTTCATCACTGGATGCCCGTTGCCTTGTCGGAGAAATACGGACGCAGCGGATTGCCCGGCAGCGCCTTCAGGCCGGCGACGACGCGCTGCGCGTTAAATTCGGCGCCGGCGGCATTGGTGTGGGTGCGCGCGTCCGAAAAGAAGGTGTCGACGCGCTCGGCGCCGATCTTGTGGTAGCCGTCGGTGACCAGCATGGTCAGGTCCATGAAGTGCGCGCCGCCCGCCTGGGCAACCTGGCGGCCCCAGTCGGCGAAGTTGGCGAAGTCGCGCTCCTGCTGCCACTTGTCGCGGTGCGGGATGGGCGAGGCGATGACGACGGTCACGCCCTTCGCTTTCGCGTCCGCGATGTACCTGGCGGTGTACCAGCCGAAGCTGTGCACCTGCTCCTTAATCCCGTCTGGACGGGTATCCTCGACCGTCTCCGGGCCGATGCCGGGCGCCGAGGCGCGGTTCTTGTTGGCCGGGTCGCCAATACGGCCGCCGTCGTTGTGGCCGAACTGGATGACCACCATGTCGCCCTGCTTCATCTGGCCGAGCACGCGGTCCCAGCGCCCTTCGGTGAAGAAGGTGCGGCTGCTGCGCCCACCGATGGCGGCGTTGACCACATTGATCTTCCGGGTATCGAAGTACTGGGCGATGCGCTCGCCCCAGCCGATGGCGCCGTTCTGGCCGCCGCTCTTCACGGTGGAGTCACCCACCAGGAACAGGGTCGGCAGCCTGGCGTCCAGCGGCGCTTCTTCGCGCACGGTACGCGCGTCGACCACCGGGCGCACGTCCTCGACCGGCTTGAGGAAGCTGGCCATGCGCGGGTCGCCCAGGGCCTTCAGGCCGCCGACGACCAGCTGCGCATTGAGCGCCGCGCCGGCCCAGTTGGTGTGGATGCGCTCGTCCGGCACGGTGGTCGGGAACATCTTCATCACGCCCTCGCGGCCCATCTCGTCGTAGCGGCGCGCCGCCAGCTCGTTCAGGTCGATGAAGCCGACCTTCTCCATGCGCGCGACCTGCTCGGCCCAGCCGGCGTAGTCGCCCTTGTTGCGGCGGACCTTGCCGGCATCCGGCCCTTCTTCCACCCAGGCCTTGCGCGGGATGAGCGACACCACCACCGGCGTGGCGCCCCTGGCGCGGGTTTCAAGAATGTATTTGCGCAGGTAGCCGCCGTAGCTGTACACGGTTTCGCGCTTGCCCGTCAGGATGTTGTCGATCTCCTGGGACTCGCTGCCGATGCCGCGGATGCTGCCGCGGGCGCGCTTGTCGTCGTTGATCGCCGAGGCGTCGTTGTGGCCGAACTGCATGAGGACGATGTCGCCCGGCTTCACGAAGGCCAGCGTGCGCTCCCAGTGGCCGGAGGTGACGTAGGTGCGGCTGGACAGGCCGCCGACCGCGCGGTTCACCACATTGACTTTGCTCGGATCGAAGTAAGCGGCGAGCGGATTGCCCCATCCCCACTGCCCCTCCGCGCCCTTGCCCTGGCCGTCGTCATGGCCGTTGCGCACGGTGGAATCGCCGATCAGGATGATCGACGGCAGCGCAGGGTTGGCCGGCTCGGGCAGCTTGACCTGGGCGCGCGCCGGATCGGTATTGACGGCAGCTGCCGGGGTCTGTGCTTGTGCGATTCCACAGGCCAGCAACAGGATCGCGCCGGCGCGAATCAAGGCGTCTAGGTATGACATCGACGGGTCTCCATGTGTTATAGCTTTCCCTTGATTCTATGCGCCACCGCTCAACCCGGCAGTAAAGACGCAGAAAGAATCACCAGAATGATTAGATCTGAGCAACTCCTGCTGGGAGAATGAGCGGACAACATCACAATATGGAGACCCCACCATGCCATCCCGCTTAGCCACCCTCTTCTGCCTTTCCGCCGCGCTCACGCTGAGCCTCGACGCGTCCGCCCAGATCGGCAAGCGCTTCCCGTCCGAGCGCAAAGTCGTCAAGGACCCGGTGACCGGCACCATGCTCACCTTCCTGACCAGCAAACCGCACGGCGACTCGAAGATCTACCCGACCCACCCGCAATGGACCTCGGACGGCAAGTGGCTGGTATTCCGCTCGCGCCTGGCCGGCAGCGAAGCGGTGGCCGTGAACGAGGCCACCGGCGACCTGGTGCAAGTGACCGAGGGGGGCTACACCGGCATGCTCAATCTCGCGCAGAAGTCCATGAAGCTGTACTACATGCGCAAGGCGCCGGACAACGACAAAGTCCTGCAGATCGTCGAGACCGACCTTGCGCGGGTCTTCGCCGACAGCGCCGCCGGCCGCATGCAGCCGGCCAGCAGCTACCAGCGCGTGACCGCCAACCTGCCGCCGGAACTGGAAGCCGGCGGCGACCTGGCCCTGGACGCGGACGAGGAATGGGTCTACTTCAAGGTGGGCCCGGGCCAGGCCGCCAAGCACCTGGCGCCCGGCACCAAGATCGAGCCGGCCTTCGGCCCGCGCAAGATGGGCGCCGGCCCGCAGGGCATCGCGCGCCTGAACGTCAAGACCGGCGAAGTCAAGCACGTGGTCTCGGTGCCCTTCCAGGTCGGCCACATCCAGGCCAACCTGTACAACCCGGGCGAGATCGTGTTCTGCTGGGAGACCGGCGGCAAGTCGCCGCAGCGCACCTGGACCGTGATGGCGGACGGCAGCGGCCTGCGCCCGCTGTACCCGGAAGCTTCTTACGAATGGGTGACGCACGAGGCAGTGATCTCGAAGGATGAAGTGGCGATGGCGATCATGGGCCACCGTCCGATCCCGGGCGCGGCCAAGGCCGTGGAAGGCCCCGCCACCGACGTCGGCGGCGCCAACCCGGGCCAGGACGACGGCTGGGGCCAGACCGGCACCCGCGAGAAGCCGACCGGCCTGGCGATCGTCAATTTGCGGACCCGGCAGATGCAGATCGTTGGACAGACCCCGTCCGGCAGCGGCCTGTGGCACGTGCACGGTTCCAGCGACGGCCGCTTCGCCGTCGGCGACGACTTCAGCCGCAGCGTCTACCTGATCGACCGCAAGACCCGCGAGATGATGATGCTCACCACCGGCCACAAGACCACCGCCGCCGACCACCCGCACCCGACCTTCAGCGCCGATGGGACCAAGATCCAGATCCAGTCGGCCATGCTGTCGGAAGACGGCCGTTCGATGAACATCGTCGTGGTGCCCGTTCCCGACGCCTGGCTGAAGCGAAAGTGATCAGTCGATCGGCGTGATCGCGATGTTGCGCAGCTCGTAGGGCACGCCCTCGAGCTGGAAGCCGATCCGGCCGGCTGCCGGCTTCACCGCGCTGACGCGGTTCTGCGGCACGCCGTTGATTGCCACCTCGATCACGCCGTCGCGCGCCAGGATGTCGGCGCTGTTCCATTCCCCTGCCGGGCGTTCGCTGTCCGGTCCCGTATGCCCCTTGATGGCCGGGTAGGCGTTCGGCGCCGTGGTGAGCGGCTCGACGAAGCCGGCGCCGGCCATCGGCAGGATGTCGCCGGCGAATCCGTGCTTGGTCTGCACCTGCAGGCTGAGCGGCCAGGCGCCATCCTTCGGCCCCGAGGCCACGTGCAGCAGCACGCCGGCGTTGCCAGGTTGACCCGGCCAGCGCCATTCGACGTGCATGCGGTAGTTGGTGTAGCCGGCGCGGGTGGCGATGTAGCCGGCCGGCTTGCCGCTCACCTTGACGACGCCATCGGCGCCGCGTGACCAGACGGTCGAGGGGTCGATGCCCGGGGCGCTCACCAGCTCCAGTTCACCGGCGCCGTCGAAGGGACGCACGCCCTGGGTGGCGCAACCGGCCAGCAGGGCGACGGATGCGAAAATGCTGCAAAGTTCAGTCAGCTTTACCATAAGAGGATCTTCCATGAATGAAAACAGGAGACGCACGATGACGCAGCTGGCTGCCGGCCTCGCGCTCACGACGTTTGGATCGCTGCCCGCCGTCGCCGGCCCGCTGGTGCTGCCCTTGTGGCCCGAAGGCGTGCCCGACGCCAAGGCAGAACTCGGGCCCAACAAAGTGGATGAAGATGGCCGCACCACCAACATCACCGAGCCGAGCTTGACCGTCTACCCGGCCGCGGTGGACCGGCCGAACGGCACCGCCGTGATCATCTGCCCTGGCGGCGGCTACGTGCGCCAGTCGACCCGGCGCGAGGGCGAGCAGTACGCGCATTGGCTCAGCACCCTTGGCATCGCCAGCTTTGTCCTGACCTACCGCCAGCAGGAATTCGGCCACCCGGCGCCGCTGCGCGACGTGCTGCGCGCGGTGCGCCTGGTGCGCTCGCAGGCGGCGCGCTTCAAGGTCCAGCCGGACCGCATCGGCGTGATGGGCAGCTCGGCCGGCGGGCACCTGGCCGCCACCGCCGGCACCCTGTACGAGCATCCGCTCGGGCGCACCGGCGCGGAACTGGACAAGCTGAGTGCGCGACCGGACTTCCTGATGCTGATGTACCCGGTGATCGCGATGGAAGGCCCGGCCGTGCACGCCGGCTCGCGCAAGGCGCTGCTGGGGGCCGCGCCGTCCGCGGCGGACCTGGCCTTGATGTCGCCGGAGCGCCAGGTGACGGCCGCTACCCCGCCCACGCTCCTGATCCATACCCAGGCCGACCAGGCGGTGCCGGTCGAGAACAGCATCCTGTTCTACCAGGCGCTCACCCGCCACAAGGTGCCGGCGGAGATGTATTTGTTCGAGCAGGGGTCGCACGGGATGGGGATGCGGGATGGGCTGGGGACGGCATCTGGCTGGCCGCGGCGGGCGGAGGAGTGGTTGAAGATGCGTGGGCTGCTCGATCGTGCGAAGTGAGGCTGCGCGAGTTAGGGTGGCGCTTGAACGTGCCCGCGCCCTCAGCACGTCATCCCCGCGAAGGCGGGGATCCAAGTTCTGCATAAGCTGTCGAAACGTATGCAAACTTGGATTCCCGCCTTCGCGGGAATGACGTTCATGGGTCAACGCAGAGAATAGGCGGTGCGAGCACAATCAAGCCAGGTGAAACACCTGCTTCAACGGCCACTCCTTCGGCCGGTTCCCCGGCTCGACCTCCATCAAATCCGCCATGTAATCCCACCAGCGCCTCATCACCGGATGTTCCGGCAGCGGCCCGAGTGCGTGCCCCGGATGCAGCTTCATGACCGCGAACAGGTCCAGCGTCTCCTCGTCCAGGAAGATCGAATAATCGTGGATCCCTGCCCCGTGCAGCAGCGTGGCCAGGTCCGGCCAGATCTCGTCGTGGCGGCGGCGGTATTCTTCCTCGTTGCCCGGCTTGAGTTTCATCCGGAATGCGCGCGTCGTGGTGCTCATCTCTTCTCCTGCTTCTTAAAAAAAATGGCGTCCCCGAGAGGACGCCACAACCAGGATCAGACGATGCCGCTGCTGCTTGCGCCGGCCTTGGCCGGACGGGCGCTGGCGACGCGGTCGCGGTAGCCGCTGGCGCGGTAGGCCGCCACCGGATCGGCGGCGCCGCCCGCGCGTACGCGGGCCATGGCCAGGATCGGGCCGACGTCGGTGCGGAAGGCGCGCTTCAGGCACTGGGCGGCCTGCAGCACGTCGTTCTGCTCCTGCAGCGAAGCCAGTTCGGCGCGGTCGACCAGGGCCGACTGCACGAAGGAACGCTGCACTTCGACGGCGCTGCTCATCAGGCTTTCGATCGGATCGGTCACGTTGTGCGACTGGTCCAGCATGTAGGCCGGCTTGAAGCCCGGGCCTTCGCGCAGGGCGGCGTCGGCCAGCTCGTTAAACACCAGGAACAGCTGGAACGGATTGATCGAGCCCGAATCCAGGTCGTCGTCGCCGTACTTGCTGTCGTTGAAGTGGAAGCCGCCGAGCTTGCCGAACTGCGCCAGGCGCGCCACGATCATCTCGATGTTGGTATTCGGTGCATGGTGACCCAGGTCGACCAGGCACTTGGCCTTCGGGCCGAGGGTGGTGGCGCAGGCGAAGCTCGTGCCCCAGTCGGCGATGGTGGTGGCGTAAAACGCGGGCTCGAACAGCTTGTGCTCGATGAAGATGTTCCAGTCGTCCGGCAGCGCGGCGTAGATCTGGCGCATGCTTTCCAGGTAGCGTTCCAGCGCACCGCGCAGGTTGCTCTGTCCCGGGAAGTTGGCGCCGTCGCCGACCCAGACGGTCAGTGCCTTGGAACCGAGCGCCTGGCCCAGTTCGATGCATTCGATGTTGTGGGCCACTGCCTGGGCGCGTGCCTGGGCGTTGTTGGCGGTCAGGCTGCCGTATTTATACGTGTGTTCCTGGCTGACCTGGTCCTGGAAGGTGTTCGAGTTGACGGCGTCGAAACCCAGGCCCAGTTCTTCCGCGACGCCGCGCAGTTCGGACGTGTCGCTCGGTTTGTCCCACGGGAAGTGCAGCGACACGGCCGGGGTGGCGCGGGTCAGCTGGTTGATCACGCCGCAGTCTTCCAGCTTCTCGACCACGTTGCGCGGCTCGCCGCGGCCCGGGAAGCGCGCGAAGCGCGTGCCGCCGGTGCCGGCGCCCCAGCTCGGGACCGCCACTTCGAAGGTCTGCGCCAGTGCGGTCAGTTTGTCGATGTCCAGGCCGCGGCGCGACAGCACGCCGCCCAGGGCGTCGTAGTCAGCCTGCAGATTGGCTTCCAGTTTGGCGTTCTGGTCTTGCACCAGGCCGGCGTCGATCAGGTGTTTCATGCGTGTCTCCTTCATGCTGCGCTAGCGGACGATATGCCCGCTGCGCAGCCTTCTATTTTAGCGGGTGAATGCCCCGGCGTTGCCGGCATCGACGTTCAGGATGTTGCCGGTGCTCTTGCCCGACTTGTCGCTGGCGAAGAAGTAGACGGCTTCGGCGATGTCTTCCGGCAGAACGCTCAGTTTCAGCATCGAGCGCTTGCGGTAGAACTCTTCGATGTCGTCGGTGCCGATCTTGTTCGATGCGGCGCGCTCTTCCTTCCACTTGCCGTCCCAGATGCGCGAACCCTTGATGACCGCGTCCGGGTTGACGACGTTGACGCGGATGCCGTGCTCGGCGCCTTCCAGCGCGATGCAGCGTGCCAGGTGCAGTTCGGCCGCCTTGGCGGTGCAGTAGGCCGATGCGCCGGCCGATGCGACCAGGCCGTTCTTGCTGCCCACGAAGACCATGCTACCGCCCAGCTTCTGCTGCTTCATGATCTGGAAGGCGCTGCGGCTGACCAGGAAGTAGCCGGTGACCAGGATGTCCTGGTTGCGCTTCCAGATGTCGAGCGTGGTTTCGTCCAGCGGCGCGGCCGAGGCAATGCCGGCGTTCGACACCAGGAGGTCGACGCCACCGAAACGCAGGGCGGTATCGGCCAGCACCTGGGCGACGTCTTCCTCGCTGGTGATGTTGCCGCGCACGACAGCGACGTTGTCCTTGCCCGCCACCTTGCTCAGGTCCTGCTGGGCAGCGGCCAGGGCTTCGCTGTCGATGTCGGTCACCATCACGCAGGCGCCTTCCTGCAGCAGCTGGCGGGCGACCGCCTGGCCGATGCCGCCTGCGCCGCCGGTCACCAGGGCGATGCGGCCGGCCAGGCTCTTCGGCTTGGGCATGCGCTGCAGCTTGGCTTCCTCGAGCAGCCAGTATTCGATGTCGAACGCTTCCTGCTCCGGCAGGCCGACGTAGCTGTCGACGCCGTTCGCGCCGCGCATCACGTTGATCGCGTTGACGTAGAACTCGCCGGCGATGCGGGCGGTTGCCTTGTCCTTGGCGAAGGACAGCATGCCGACGCCCGGGATCAGGTAGATGATCGGGTTGGCGTCGCGGATCTTCGGGCTGTTGGAACGCTTGCAGCGCTCGTAGTAGGCGGTGTAGTCGGCGCGGTAGTCGCTCAGTGCCTGGTCCAGGCCGGCGACCAGACGCTCGAAGTCCGGCGCTGCCGGATCGAAGTCCAGCACCATCGGGCGGATCTTGGTGCGCAGGAAGTGGTCAGGGCAGGAGGTGCCGAGGGCCGCCAGCGGCGCCAGGTCCTGCGAGTTGACGAATTCCAGCACGGCGTCGCTGTCGTCGAAGTGGCCCAGCTTGTACTCGTCCTGGCTGATCTTGCCGCGCAGGAGGGGCATCAGGCGGGCTGCCAGGGCGGCGCGCTCGGCCGAGGGTAGTGCCTGCTTGGCCTGGCCGCCGAACACCGGCTGCTGGATGTTCGCAGCCAGCCAATCCTCGGCGCGCTTGATGATCGCCAGCGTGGTTTCGTAGCACGACTTCGAGGTGTCGCCCCAGGTGAACAGGCCGTGGCCTTCCAGGATGATGCCCTTCAGTTCCGGGTTCTCTTGCGACACCTGTTCCAGCTTCAGGCCCAGGTCGTAGCCCGGACGCTGCCACGGCAGCCAGCCCAGTTCACCTTCGAAGATCTTGGCGGTCAGTTCGCGGCTGTTCTTGCAGGCGGCGATCGCGATGCACGAATCCGGGTGCATGTGGTCGACGTGCTTGTGGGCGATGTAGGCGTGCAGCGGGGTGTCGATGCTGGCCGCACGCGGATTCAGGTTGAAGGTGCAGTGCGGCAGGTAGCCGACCATCTCGTCTTCGTGCTCCAGGCCGCGGTAGCGCCCTTTCAGGGCCTGCAGCTTGTCCATGTACAGGGTCGAGAAACCGTCCATCTTGATCGAACCCAGGTCGCCGCCCGAGCCCTTCACCCACAGCACCTCGACCTGCTGGCCCGAGAGCGGGTCGGTCATCGTGACCTTGGCCGAGGTATTACCGCCGCCGAAATTGGTAATGCGCAGGTCCGAACCCAGCAGGTTTGAACGGTACAGCAACAGTTCCGGCTCGCTCATGTTCGCGGCCACACCGTCGTCCCAGCGCGAAGTGATTGCTTCGCGTTGTTTCGTTTCGCTCATTGCGCCCATCAAGATATTCTCCAAGTTGATTGTTTTGTCATCGTCCGAGCGGACGATGCGTCTCTCTTCCAATGTCCTGCAACCGCCACGTTCTGCGGCATCGACAGACAGTAGAAAGCAGCCGGGCAAGGGGTGTCAACGCAGAAATAATCAACTTGCTGACCAAGTCCCAATCAATCATCGACTTGAGCGAATTGCGCGTTTGTGCGTTGCAGCGAAGGCAAATAATCAGGCCGTTGATCATTTGGTGATTGACGTTACGCCAGTGCTTGATTAATACTTTTGATACACACCGCGATTCCAGAAGGAACGACGGCCGGGCGCCGCAGGCACCCGACATATATGCCGCATTAAAAACAGACGGCTTTCGGAGGAGACAACATGGTGAATCACAAACGCCGCAAGCGTTTGCTGAAGCTGCTTGCCGAGCATCAGACGGCAACGGTCCAGCAGCTTGTCGAATGGCTCAACGCATCCCCCGCGACGGTTCGTCGCGACATCAGCTGGCTCGCTGGCCGCAACCTGCTCACCCGCACCCGCGGCGGCGCCGAGAACCTGCTGCCGAAGACGCGCCAGTTCTCGCTGACCAGCGAGACCTTCCAGAACAACATCCAGTGCTTCGCGGCGCGCAAGCGTGCCATTGCCCGCCATGCGGCCGGCATGTGCACCGACGGCGAAACGATCATCATCAACGGTGGCACCACCACCTTCATGATGGCCGAGTTCCTGACCGACAAGCACCTGAAGATCCTCACGAATTCCTTCCTGATGGCCGAGCGCCTGCTGGTCTCGAGCGAGAACGAGATCATCGTGCCGGGCGGCCGCGTGTACCGCGAGCAGAACGTCATCCTCTCGCCTTTTGATAACGACATCACCCAGCACCACTACGCCACCAAGATGTTCATGAGCGTGTACGGCCTGTCGCTGCTGGGCCTGATGGAAGCCGATCCGCTGCTGATCCAGGCCGAGAAGCGCCTGATCAGCCAGGCCGAGGAACTGGTCGTGCTGGCCGACAGCTCGAAGTTCGCACGCAAGGCCGGCCTGATCCTGTGCGGCCTGGACCGCGTGTCCACCGTCATCACCGATACCAATGCCTCCGACAAGGCCGTGCAGCTGCTCGAGCAGTACGGCGTGAAGGTGGTCACCGTCGAACCAGACGGCGATCCAATCGCCCAAAACGCCCCGCGCTACAGCGCGCCCTATGACTTGCAGTCCGCTGCCCTGATGGAGCTTTCCCATTGAAGATCAAGCCGTTCAAACACTTCCTGCTCGCGGCCGCCGCCGTCGGCATCCTCGCCGGCCTGGCCGGCTGCGGTGAAAAGAAGGCCGATCCGGCAGCGCCGCAACAGACCAGGATCGCGATGGTCGTGAAAAGCCTGGGCAACGGCTTCTTCGACGCCGCCCACACCGGCGCCAAGGAAGCCGCCAGCCAGATCGGCGGCGTCGAGGTGATCTACACCGGCCCGACGACGCCCAGCGCCGAAGGCCAAATCGAGATCATCAATTCCCTGATCAGCCAGAAGGTCGACGCCATCGTGGTCTCGGCCAACGATCCGAACGCCCTGGTGCCGATCACCAAGAAGGCGATGCAGCGCGGGATCAAGGTGATCTCCTTCGACAGCGGCCTGGCCCCCGGCGGGCGCCAGATGCAGCTGAACCCGTCGAACCCGGAAATGATCGGCGAGAAGCAGATCCAGATGGCCGCCAAGGAAATGAACGGCAAGGGCGAGCTGGCGATCCTCTCGGCCTCGGCCCAGGCGACCAACCAGAACCTCTGGATCGGCGTCATGAAGAAGACTCTGGAAAAGCCCGAATACAAGGACCTCAAGCTGGTGGCCACCGTCTACGGCGACGACCAGTCCGACAAGAGCTATCGCGAAGCCATCGGCCTGCTGCGCAGCCATCCGAACCTGAAGGCGATCATCGCCCCGACCACGGTCGGCATCGTCGCCGCCAGCAAGGCGGTCGCCGACGAAGGCCTGGTGGGCAAGGTGTTCGTCACCGGCCTGGGCCTGCCGTCCGAGATGGCCGGCCACGTCAAGAGCGGTGCGGTGCGCGAATTCGCGATCTGGAACCCGATCGACCTCGGCTACGCCGCCACCTATGCCGCCCACCAGTTCGTGACCGGCAAGGCCAAAGCGGAAGACGGCGCCAGCGTCTCGGTCGGCCGCCTCGGCAACGTGACTCTGGACGCCAACGGCGAAGCGGCGCTCGGCCCGCCGTTCACCTACAACGCCGAGAACGTCGAGCAGTTCGCCAAGCTGTTCTGACCGGCTCCGCCGCCGCGCGCGATCTTTTTCCCGCGCGGCGCCTTTTACCTTTAGCGACACCCGTATGCCAGTGACCCAACTTGCAAGCCCTCCCCTACCCGGCGCAAACGCAGCATCCGCGAATCTTGCCGATGCCCCGGTCCTCCAGCTGAGCGGCATCACCAAGCGCTTCAACGGCGTCCATGCGCTCAATGGCGTGCGCCTCTCGATCCGTCCGGGCGAAGTCATGGCCCTGATCGGCGAGAACGGCGCCGGCAAGTCGACCCTGGTCAAGACCCTGACCGGCATCCACCGCCCCGACGCCGGCAGCATCCTGCTCGACGGGAAGGAAGTCGCCTTCGGCAGCCCGCAGGAGGCAATGGCGGCCGGGATCACCGCGGTGCACCAGGAGACGGTCATGTTCGACGACCTGACCGTTGCCGAGAACATCTACGTGGGCCGCCACCCGACCCGCGGCCTTGCCAGGCGCATCGACTGGAAGAACATCGAAGACGCGGCCGAGCGCCTGTTCGCGCGCCTGGAAGTGGCCCTGCCGGTGCGTGCGCGCGTGCGCGACCTGTCGGTGGCCCAGCGCCACTTCGTCGAGATCGCGCGCGCCCTGTCGCAGGATGCGCGCGTGGTGATCATGGACGAGCCGACCGCCGCCCTGTCGCAGCGCGAGATCCGCGAGTTGTACCGCATCATCGACCAGCTGAAGGCCGCCGGAACCGCCGTCATCTTCATCTCGCACAAGTTCGACGAGATCTTCGAAGTCGCCGACTGCTACACGGTGCTGCGCGACGGCCAGTTCGTGGCCGAAGGGCGCCTGGCCGACATCAGCGAGCCGGAACTGGTGGCCCTGATGGTGGGCCGCGCCGTGCACCAGGCCTACCCGAAAGCCCAGGTCGAGATCGGCACGCCGCTGCTGGAAGTACGCGACCTGTGCCACCCGACCGAATTCCAGAACGTCAGCTTCACGCTGCGCAAAGGTGAAATCCTCGGCTTCTATGGCCTGGTGGGCGCCGGCCGCTCGGAAGTGATGCAGGCCCTGTTCGGCCTCACCGGCAATGTGCGCGGCAGCGTGCGCCTGGAAGGCAAGGACGCCGTGTTCGGCGCCCCGCGCGACGCCATCGCCGCCGGCCTGGCCTACGTGCCGGAAGACCGCCAGCACCACGGCGCGCACCTGAGCCAGCCGATCGCCCACAACATCACCCTGCCGATCCTGTCGCGCTTCGGCTTCTTCACCCGCGCCAAGCTTGAAACCCAAGTGGCGCGCCGCTTCGCCGAACAGCTCGAACTGAAGGCCCACCACCTGCAGCAGAACGTCGCCGAACTCTCGGGCGGCAACCAGCAGAAGGTGGTGTTGGGCAAGTGGCTGGCCACCGATCCGAAAGTCATCATCCTGGATGAGCCGACCAAGGGCATCGACATCGGCTCCAAGGCTGCGGTGCACCGCTTCATCAGCGAACTGGTGGAGCGCGGCCTGTCCGTGATCCTGGTGTCCTCAGAACTGCCCGAAGTGCTGGGCCTGGCCGATCGCGTGGTCGTGATGCGCCAGGGCCGCGTGGTGCGCGAGTTCGCGCGCCAGGACGCCACGCCCGAAACCGTGGTCGCGGCCGCATCCGGCGTCGAGCTCAACGCCGCAAACGAGGTGGCAGCATGAATAGCATGAGTAAAAACCCTTTTAAACACCGCGAGCCCCTGCTCGCCCTGATGGTGGTCGCGCTGGTGCTGCTGGTCGGCTTGCGCGCGCCGGTCTTCGTGAGCGCAGGCTCGCTCGCCAACCTGCTCACCGACAGCACCTTGCTGGTGATGCTGGCGCTGACCCAGATGCTGGTGATCGTCACGCGCGGCATCGACCTGTCGGTCGCGTCGACCCTGGCCCTGGCGGGCATGGTCGCGGCCATGCTGGCCAGCGCCAACCCCGGCCTGCCGCTGGTGGTCGTGATGCTGGCCGCCACCGCCACCGGCCTGGTAGCCGGCCTGCTGAACGGCTGGCTGATCGGCTACCTGCAGCTGCCGCCGATCGTCGTCACGCTGGGCAGCATGAGCGTGTACCGCGGCCTGGTGTTCGTGATCTCGGGCGGGACCTGGGTCTCGGCCCACCAGATGCCGGCCGGCTTCGTCGCCTTCCCGCTGCAGCGCCTGCTCGGCCTGCCGCATCTGGTGTGGATTGCCCTGGCCACCGTCCTGCTGATGGTCTTCGTCGCCCGCTACACGCGCTTCGGCCGCGACCTGTACGCCATCGGCAATGCGCCGCACTGCGCCGCCTACATCGGCATTCCGACTGCGAAACGCCTGTTCTGGACCTATGGCCTGTCGGGCATGGTCGCCGGCCTGTGCGGCTACCTGTGGGTGGCGCGCTACGCGGTCGCCTATACCGAGATCGCCTACGGCTTCGAACTCACCGTGATCGCCGCCTGCGTGATCGGGGGCGTGAGCATCGCCGGCGGGGTCGGGAAGGTAGCGGGCGCCATGCTGGGCGCGCTGTTCCTGTCGGTGATCGGCAATGCGCTGCCGGTGCTGCAGGTCTCGCCCTTCTGGCAAAGCGCCCTGACCGGCGCCGTGATCCTGGTCGCCGTCCTGATGAATGCCCGCGGCAACCGCAACCGCAGCCGCCAGATCCTGCCGCTGCACAAGCTTGACAACCTGAGGAGCGCCGCGTGAACGCGACCACCATTGCACAAACCGAGGCGGCCAGCGAAGCCGCCGCCAGCACCTCGCGCTACACCATCCTGGACCGCGAAAAGCCGGCGCTGCGCCACCTGCTCGCACGTTGGGAAACCCTGCTGGCCGTGCTGCTGCTGGCGGTGTTCGTGACGGGCGGCGTGACCCTGCCGCACTTCCTCGATCCCTACAACCTGCTGGACGGCACTGCCAACTTCAGCGAGAAGGCCCTGATCGCACTGCCGATGGCCCTCCTGATCATCTGCCGCGAGATCGACATCTCGGTGGCCGGCACGCTGGCGCTGTCCTCGGTGGCGATGGGCCTGGCCCACCAGGCCGGCGCCCCGGCGGGCAGCCTGCTGTTCGTGGCGCTGGGCACCGGCCTGGTGTGCGGCTGGCTGAACGGCTTCCTGGTAACGAAATTCATGCTGCCCTCGATCGTCGTCACCATCGGCACCTTCTCGCTGTACCGCGGCCTGGGCAGCGTGGTGCTGGGCGACAAGGCCTTCACCAGCTATCCGGAAGCGATGACCAGCTGGGGCCAGGGCGTGTTCTTCGGCATGGTGCCGCGCTCCTTCGTGATCCTGCTCGCCTTCGCCCTGCTGTTCGCGCTGGTGCTGCACTGGACCTCGACCGGCCGTCGCATCTATGCCATCGGCAACAACCCGGACGCCGCGCGTTTCTCCGGCATCGCCGTCGACCGCTACCGCCTCGGCCTGTTCATGCTCACCGGCGCCATGGCGGGCCTGGCAGCCTTCCTGCTCACCGGCCGCATCGACAGCACCCGCCCGAACATCGCCACCGGCTGGGAACTGGAAATCATCACCATGGTGATCCTGGGCGGCGTCAGCATCGCCGGCGGCGCCGGCACCATCGGCGGCGTGATGCTGGCCGTGCTGACCATGGGCGCCGTGACCTACGGCCTGGCCCTGGCCAACGTCCCCGGCATCTACATGACCATCGTGGTGGGCGTGCTGCTGCTGGCCACCATCGCCGTGTCGCGCCTGGTGCGCGGCAAGCCGACCCGTCACTGACCTAGGGAAGCACGCAATGCAAGCAAGGACGGGCGACGCCCTCATCGTTCTCGACATCGGCAAGACCAACGTCAAGCTGGCCCTGGTCGACGCCGCCGGCCGCCCCATCGCGGAAGCGCGCCGCCCGAACGCCATCCTGAACGATGGACCCTACCCGCACCACGACGTCGAGGGCATCTGGCAGTGGATGCTGGCGACTTGCCGCGGCTTCGCGAAACAGGCGCAGGTGTCCGCGATCGTCCCGGTGACCCACGGCGCCACCGCCGCCCTGGTCGACGATGCCGGCCTGGTGCTGCCGGTGCTCGACTACGAGACCGCCCTGCCCGGCCTGGACTACGCGTCCCTGCGCCCGGCCTACGCCGAGACCTATTCGCCCCTGCTGCCGGCCGGCCTGAACCTGGGCCGCCAGCTGGCCTGGCTCCAGCAGCGCCATCCCGAGCAGTTCGCACGCAGCCGCCACATCCTGATGTACCCGCAATACTGGGCCTGGCGCCTGTGCGGCGTCGCCGCGGGCGAGGCCACCTCGCTCGGCTGCCATACGGACCTGTGGGATCCGGTGCGCCAGGTGTATTCGTCGCTGCCCGCGCGCATGGGCTGGCTGGACAAGCTGCCGCCGATCGCCGCCCCGTCGGCCTCGCTCGGCACCCTGCTGCCGGAAGTCGCGCAAGCGACCGGCCTGGCGCCGGAATGCGAAGTCCTGTGCGGCATCCACGACAGCAATGCCTCGCTGGTGCGCTACCTCGGCATCGATGCAGCTACTGCGCCGCGTACGGTGCTCTCGACCGGCACCTGGGTGATCGCGGCCGCCTTCGGCACCAGCCTGGACGGCCTGCGCGAAGACGCCGACATGCTGGCCAATACCAATGCGCTGGGCCAGCCGGTGGCCTGCATGCGCTTCATGGGCGGGCGCGAATTCGGCGCCTTGGCGGGCGACCAGCCGGCCACCTGTTCCTATCTGCAGCTCGAGCAGATGGTGGCGCGCGGCAGCATGGCGATTCCCTGCTTTGCCGAGAGCGGCGGCCCGTTCGCCGGACGTGCCGGGCGCATCAAGGGCCTGGCGCCACGCGATGCGGGCGAGCGCTTTGCCCTGGCCACGCTGTACTGCGTGCTGATGACGGATTACTGCCTCGACGCGCTGGGCGCCCGCGGTCCGATCACGGTCGAAGGCAGCTTCACCGCAAATCCCTGGTTCGGCCCCCTCTTGGCAGGCCTGCGGCCGCAGCAGGCGCTGAGCTATTCGGACGACGCCAGCGGCACCACCTGCGGCGGCTGGCTGCTGCGCTACCGCGATGCGACGCCACCGGGCCTGAGCGTGCCGAAGCCGCCGCGTGCGCTGGCCGGGCTGGAAGCTTATCGCGCCAAGTGGCGCGCGGCGCTGCAGCAGGCCGGCGTTCCGGTCGCTGCTGCCGGTTGAGCGGCACGCTCAAATATGATTCGAAAATCCGTGCAATGCCACGGAATCTGAATCATTTCGCAGCGTTCTGGTTCGACCGGCACTGAGATTGATTCGTGATGGGCCGCCGCGCGCCCTTGCGCGCCGCGGGCCTCATCCTAGACTGAATCATCCGCGTTGCGCCCTGCGCAGCGCGGCATCCCGACGGTCGACACCGCGCCCGCGCGCGACGCCTGTTCCGAAGGCCGCTTCCCCCTTCGCGAAGGAACGATCATGCGTCCCCTTTCCTTGCTCCTGTCCGTCTCCCTGCTCCTGCCCGCTGGCGGCGCGGGCGCCCAGGCCATGGCCTACCCACCGCCCGACACCGCGCCGATCTCGTGGGTGCAGGTGACGGCGCCCTCCACTGCCCCGCGCATCGCGACCCGCGAAGCGCAGCAGATCTCGGGGGCCTACGAGATGTCGAACGGCTGGTACCTGCGCGTGCACACCGGCCGCCGCTACATCGACACCATCATCGACGACCAGCCGCCCTTGCGCCTGGTACCGGTTGCACCGTATCGGTTCGTGTCCGGCGACGGCAAGGTAAGCATGCAGTTCAAGCGCGGCGCGGCAGGCGATGAGATGCTCATGAGCTACCAGCCCGGCGGGCGGCTTGCCCAGCGCGTGGTGCTCAGCGCGCGGCTCGCGCAACGTTGAATGATGTGCCTTGAAAATGACGCAAAACTGGACTGCCGCCCCCGGCTTTTGAATCATGTCGCACCTGTCTTGCTTTGCGCCGGTACAGATTGTTTGGTGATGTGTCCGTCTTGGTCCTTGCACGCCGTGGTGGACGCCCTAGACTGAATCATCCGGGATGCGCATGGACGCATCCCGGCGCCCCAGGGTCCATTTCCGCTTCGTGAAGGAACCACCATGCGCTCCCCCATCCTCCTTGCCGCATCCCTGCTGCTGTCGGCCACCGGCGCGGATGCCCAAACCATGCCCTACCCGCCTGCGGACACGGCGCCGATCGCCTCGGTCCAGGTCAGTGCTCCCAGCAAGGCGGCACGGATCCGCGCTGCGGAGGCTGAAAAAATATCCGGTGCCTACGACATGTCGAATGGCTGGTATCTGCGCGTGCTGACGTCCGCGCATTACATCGATGCCATCATCGACGATAACAAGCCGATCCGCCTGGCCGCGATCGCGCCTTACCGCTTCGTCTCGGGAGACGGCAACATCACCATGGACTTCAAGCGCGGCTCCGATGGCGCGGACATGCGGATGAGCTATGTGCCCGACCTGCGCCTTGGCCAGCGTGTGGTGCTGGAGTCGCGGCTGGCGCAGCGCTGAGCACTCAGCGCGGGCGCAGCACGTAGGTCCGGCCCTTGACGGCAGTGAACGACAGCGTGTGCCCGATCCTGTCCGGCCTGCTGCGGATGCCCGTTCCCTCGACCGCCACCGGTACCGGACTGCGGATCGCCGTGCGTCCGCCCACACGGGCCGTGATGCGGGCCGACTTCAGGCCTCCCGCTTCCCAGTCGATATCGACCACATGGTTGCCGCGCCCGACCATGCCGCTCACCCGGCCGTCGCGCCAGCTGTCCGGCAGCGCCGGCAGCAGGTGCAGCTCGCCGTTCTGGCTCTGCAACAGCATTTCGATCGCCCCGGCCGTGCCGGCGAAGTTGCCGTCGATCTGGAACGGCGGGTGGGCGTCGAACAGGTTGGCGTAGGCGCCGCCGTGCTTGTCGCCCGGTTTGGTCAGGCGCAGCAGCTTGCGAAACAGCGTATAGGCGTGGTTGCCGTCGTACAGGCGCGCCCAGAAGTTGACCTTCCAGGCCAGGCTCCAGCCGGTGCCGTCGTCGCCGCGCAGCTCGAGGCTGCGGCGGGCGGCGGCGGCCAGTTCCGGCGTCGACAGGGGCGAGATCACGCGCGCCGGGTGCAGCGCATACAGGTGCGACACGTGGCGGTGATGCGGTTCGACCTCCTCGAAGTCCTTGTGCCACTCCTGCAGCTGGCCCCGGGCGCCGACCTGGAACGGCAACAGCCTGGCGCGCGCATCCTTGAGCTGGCGGCGGAACGCGGCATCGACCCCGAGCACCTCGCCGGCGGCGGCGACGTTCTCGAACAGGTCGTGCGCGATCCCCAGGTCCATGGTGGAGGCGACAGTCACGTTGCCCTTGCGCCCTTCGCCATAGAAGAAATCGTTCTCGGGCGAGGTCGAGGGCGCGGTGACCAGGCGGCCCTGGGCATCCGGCTGCAGCCAGGCGAGCAGGAAGCGCGCCGCATCCTTCATGATGGGATAGGCGCTTTCCAGGTAGCGGCGGTCGCCCGTGAACTGGTAGTGCTCCCACAGGTGCCGCGCCAGCCAGGGGCTGCCCATGGCCCAGTTGGCCCATTTGGGGTCGCCCTTGCCGAGGTTCCCGACCGGATTGCTGGCGGCCCAGATGTCGGAATTGTGGTGCAGGGCCCAGCCGGGCGCGCGGTAGTAGGAGGCAGCCGTCTCCGTGCCGGTGACGGCCAGGTTGCGGATCAGGTCATCCAGCGGCGTGAACAGCTCGGCCAGGTTGGCGCTCTCCACCGGCCAGTAGTTCATCTGGACGTTGATGTTGGTGGTGTAGTTGCTGCTCCAGGGTGGTCTGACGGCAGCGTTCCAGATACCCTGCAGGTTGGCAGGGGCTCCGCGCGTGCGCGAGGAGGAGATCAAGAGGTAGCGGCCGAACTGCACGTACAGCGCTTCCAGCGCCGGGTCGGCCCCGCCGTCCGTGTATTCCTGCAGGCGGCGCTCCAGGGGCAGCGCGCTGCGGTCCTCCGCCCCCGGATTGATGACCAGGGACATGCGGTCGAACAAAGCGCGGAAATCCGCCACGTGGGCCGCGCGCAGGGCGGCGGCGTCGCGCGTGGCTGCCCGCTCCAGGTAGGCACGGGCCAGCGCCCCCTCGTCCTTGCCGGCGCTGTCCGGGCACTTGTCGAAGCCGTTGAAGCTGGTCGCGGCCGACAGCAACAGGGTCACTTCGGAGGCGTCGCGGATGCTGATGCGCCCGTCCTGCTGCGTCACGGTGCCGTCGCGCACCACCGGCTTGACCAGCAGGGCGAAGCGCATCCCGCGGCAA
The DNA here is from genome assembly GCF_002454935.1 of Massilia sp. UBA6681. Classification (NCBI taxonomy): domain Bacteria; kingdom Pseudomonadati; phylum Pseudomonadota; class Betaproteobacteria; order Burkholderiales; family Oxalobacteraceae; genus Massilia; species Massilia sp. UBA6681. The sequence continues at coordinate 35,393 of NZ_DKJX01000112.1, read as the reverse complement.
CCCGCAGAGTCGTCCTGCACGATCGGTTCAAGGTTGTCACGCACATAGTTCGGGTCCACCTGGGCAGGCGCCTTGCCGCCAAGGCGAAGCACGCCCTGCTCCACGGTGCTGCTGGAACGCAGCGGACTTGCGGCCCCCAAGTCGAGGCTGATCCGGCGCGGCTGGTCCGCCTGCAGGCGCACGACGATGACCTGATCGGGGTTGGAGGCGAACACCTCGCGCTGGTAGCGCACGCCGTTCGCCGTGAAGCTCGTGGTCTGGATGCCGTCGCGGATATCCAGCGCGCGCCGGTAGCCGGAGACCTCGCCGCCCTTGAAATCCTGCTGCAGCTTCAGGTCGCCCAGCGGCAGGAAGCTTTGCGTATACAGCCCCTGCATCTGGCGCGACAGCGCGTAGGCCTGGGCGTAATCCTCCCTGGCCAGCGCGGCCCTCACCTTGCCGAGGGCAGCATACGCACCGGGGTTGATGTTCTTGCCCACCGGCCCGCCGCTCCAGAGCGTGGCTTCGTTCAGCTGGAGCAGTTCCTCGCCCGGCCGGCCGAACACCATCGCCCCCAGCCGGCCGTTCCCGACCGGCAGGGCTTCGGTCCAGACGGCGGCCGGCTTGTCATAGTGCAGCGTCAGGGCGTCGCCGGCTTGGGCCCCGGCGGAGAGGCTCAGGCCGGCCGCCAGCGCGGCCAGGATCAGGCGAAATGGGGGCATCGGTGCGGACTCCGTTTTACTGCATGATTTCCAGGTCAACTCCGCCGCGCACCGCGCGCAGCTTGACCAGCTTGAGCGGCTCCAGCGCGTTTTCCTTGCGCCCGTCGGTCGTCACCGCCAGCGCGATGGTGTTCTCGCCGTTCGGGTTCAGGATGCCCGGCGGGATCACGAAAGTGCGCTGTGGGCCGATGTGGGCGATGAACTGCCCCATGTTCCAGCCGTTCACGAAGATCAGCGCCCGGTTCTCGCGCTCCGAACGCGGCTTGGTGGTGTCGCCGAAGGCCAGGCCTAGCTGGATGTCATGCCCTTTCGGCAGGTCCAGCTTGAAGCTGGTGCGCAGCCAGTAGGTACCGGCCGCGGGCGGTGCATCGGTGGTGCGCGCCGCCTGCCAGCCTTTCGGCGAGGCCACCGGCAGATGCCAGCCCTGGCGCTCGCCGAACAGGCCGCCGTTGTTCATCGGGCCGCGCATGCGGTCGACGATCTCCTCGCCGCCCTGGCGACCCTGGATGCGCCAGGCGATCGGCACGCCGAAGCGCTGGCCGCCGCGCTTGGTGAGCGAGGCCGAGATCAGGCCGCGCGCCTCGCGGTGGTAGTCGTCGGCCATCAGGTTCCAGTTGTGGGCGTTGTTGCGCACCATGACCGAGATGACGTGCTCGCCGGGCTTCAGGTCGCCCAGCGAGAGCTTGACGCTGTCGGTGGTCTCCGGGAAGGAACGGCCGGTGTCCAGCTCATGCTGGCCGACGAAGCGGCCGTCGATCCAGACCTGGATCAGGCCGGCGCCGCCGGCGCCGTAGAACAGTTCCAGCTGGTTCACCTTCGCGTCAACGGCGGTGAAGCGCCCGCGGTACCAGACGTCGCCGTGGTGGAAGCCGTAGTCGCTCATCGACAGGGTCGGCTGGCCGCGTTCCGGCATGGTCCAGGTCTGGGCCGCGGACGGACGGCGGTCGGCCTGCACCCAGGCGCTGTCGTCGAAGCGCGGCGCGCTTTCCAGGCTGTCCATGCGGCGGGTCCAGGCCAGGCGCGCCAGGTCCGGCAGGTTCACCGCCTCCGGTCCCTTGACGGTGCCGGCGCGGACGCTGCCGTCCGGCTGGCGCGTCAATGCCAGGTCCTGGCCGTTGAAGCTGGCGGCTTCAAAAGCGGGTCCCCAGATCTCGAACGTGCTGTCCTCGCCCGCATCGCCGCGCATGGCAAGCTTGCCGCCCGAGAGCTGGGCCGAGCGCACCAGCGCAGGGCTGAGCTGCAGCGCGCGGCCGGCGCCGGTCTCCTGGGTCCAGAAACGCAGGCTGGTCTGTTCGTCCGCCAGCAGGAGCAGCATCGGCGCCCTGCCGCCGCCCGAGATGCGCACCCGTGCCAGGCCGTCGTGCACGTAGTCCAGCACCAGGTCGCCCCTGGCCGCGTCCCAGCGCGACTTCACCTGCCCTGCCAGCACCTCGACGCTCGGCGCGCCGGTATAGCGCAGCACGGTCTGGCCGGCCTGCCGGTCGCGCCCGTGCAGCAGCACGATGTCGCGTTCGCCGTTGCGGAAGTGGGTCTGCAGCTCGGAAGTCGAGTACACCAGGCGCTGGCGCTCCATGTCGTAGGAAGCCAGCAGCATGCGCGCATCCTGGCCGCGCAGCGTGGTGCCGAAACTATATTCGCCGTCGCGGGTGGCCAGCTTGACGCTGAAGGCTTCCTCGCCCTTGCCATCCGTCGGGTTGTGGGCGGCGAAGATCACGTGCGTGCCCAGGCGCCGGTTGACGTTGTGGTAGACCTTGACCTTGCCGTCCGCGGGCGCCAGCGCCGGCCCCTTGTCCATCTCGGCCAGCACCTGCTCGGCCGCCTGCACCAGCATGCCCTGCTGCTTCAGTGCATAGGCTTTCGGGCGCATGCCGCGGTCTTCCGAGATCGGAGCGCCGTAGTCGTAGGAGGTGTACACCACCGGGCCGGCCAGCCAGCCCCAGGAGGTGCCGCCGAAGGTCATGTAGACGTTGTGGATCGTGATCCGGTTGATCAGGTTGGTGCCGTAGAACACGCGCTGGTAGCCGGTTCCCTGGCGCTCGGCGGTGCAGTTGTAGGTGCCGTTCGAGCCCCAGTAGTCGAACCAGCCGCCGCCCAGCTCCGCGGCGAAGCCGGGCGTGTTGGGGGATGTGAGCGAGCCGACCTTGCCGCTGCCCGTCGCGTAGATGCCCCAGTCCGGCGCCTTGTTGGCGCCCGCCGGGTTGGCGAACACGTCGCAGCTGCCGCCGGGGTAGCCATCAAAAGCGTAGATGTCGGTCGGGCCCTGGTTGGCCCAGGGAGCGCTGGAATTCTTCGGCGCCCAGTCCGGCAGGCGGCCGGCCGCGTTGTGGAAGAAGGGCACGGTGATGCCGTCCGCGCGCGCCTTGAGCGCCAGGTGCTCCATCTGGCGCACGTGCTTCGGCTCGACCTTGCCCAGTTCGTTCTCGAGCTGGTAGGCGATCACGTTGCCGCCGCCGTCCGTGGCCTGGTGGCGCGCGATGATCGCGTTAATCTGGGTCATCCACTCGTCGACGGCGGACAGGTAGACCGGGTCGTCGGTGCGTGCTTCGGCGCGGCTGCGCAGCATCCAGCCCGGATAGCCGCCGCCGGTCAGCTCGGCATTCACGTAAGGACCGGTGCGCGCGATCACGTACATGCCCTCCTCTTTCGCGATCTGCAGCGCGCGCTCGACGTTGCGGATGCCCGAGAAGTCGTACACGCCCGGCGCCGGCGAATGGTAGCCCCAGTCGAAGTAGAAGGCCACGCCGTTGAAGCCGAGCGCCTTCATCTTCTGGATCACGTCGCGCCACAGCGAAGGGTTCGGCAGGCGGAACGGGTGGATCTCGCCCGACCAGACCACGATGCGCTTGCCGTCGACCTTCAGCGAATACTGGTCCCAGGCGATCGTCTTCGGACGTCCCTTGGGCGCGGCGATGCGATCGAAGGCCTTGGCCTCTTCGCCCATGACCCCGAACGAGGACGCCATGGCGGCGGTGCCCGTCAGGCGGCTTTGCGCGCTCCAGGTCCGGCCACCGTCCTGGCTGTCGGCGAACCAGGCGCGCTGGCCGTCGTCGCCGCGGGTGTACAGGCGCAGCGTCGCGCCCAGGCGCACCAGTCCGGCCGCCTTGATGTCCGTGCCCAGGCCGTTCAGGGTCGACTGCGCTTCGATGCGCCACGGCCCCTTCAGGTCGGCCGCGCGCGCCAGCACCAGGCGCCCGCTGGCCGCTTCGCGCGTCACCGCCACGAAGCCGTCGCCCTCCAGGGCGACGACGGTGTCGGTGTAGCCGTCCTCGAGGCCGCGCATCGGCACGGGCGCCGACAGATTGGCCAGCTGCGCGTCCGGCGTGAGGACGTGGCTGCCGCGCCCGATGGTGACGACCAGGTGGAGCTGCCCGTCGGCGCCGCGCACCCAGTTGGGCGCACGGACCTGGCCCGAGGCAAGCTGGACTTCGCGCGCCGCGTCCCAGCGGCGCAGGTCCTGCGAGCTGGCCAGCCCGATCGAACCCGGCGCGGCGCCGGCATAGGCCAGCGCGTAGCGGCCGTCGGCATGGCGCGCCAGGGTGGGATCATTCAGTTTGCCGGACGGCGGGGTCCAGGTCTCGGAGGCGAGCGAGACGAAATTGGCGCCGTCGTTCGACGACAGCAGGCTGAGCGCGTTCGCGGCGCCGGCGGTCAGCGCGGGCATCAGGATCACCTGGCCGGACTTCGACGCGGCCTGGGCGCTGGGCGTCCCGGCCTGCTGGCCGGATCCTTGCGGAATGCCGAGCTCTTGGGCCGCGGCCGAACCGCCGATTGCCGCCGCCACTGCGAATGCGAGGGCGCGCATGCGCCCCGCCTGCCTGTCACTGCTGGAATCAAACAACATCATTGCTGTCTCCTTATTATATGCACGCCATTCTAGGTGCTCTTCCGTATACCGATCAACGCAGTGGAGAAAGAATCAGACGGGTGATCGGATGTAAGGACGGATACGGGCATTCGCTCAAGCGCATGAGTATTTCGTGCGGGGGCACGCAGTTCTTGCCCGTTATGCAAAGATTGGGACCGCGGAGCCCGTCCCTGGCGCTCCGCCCGCCGCGAAGCCGGCCGGATAACAAGGAAGTGCGCCGCACTGCCAAGACGAGACACCGCTACCCAATGAATTCGTTCTCCTCACTCGACACATTCGTCTTCCTCACCTATTTCGTGATCGTGGCCGGCTACGGCATCTGGATCTACCGGCGGCGCAACGGCTCCGGCAAGGAATCGCACGACTACTTCCTGGCCGAGGGATCGCTCACCTGGTGGGCGATCGGCGCGTCGCTGATCGCCTCGAACATCTCGGCCGAGCAGTTCATCGGCATGAGCGGCTCGGGCTTCCGGATCGGCATGGCCATCGCAGTCTACGAGCTGATGGCGGCCGCCACCCTGATCATCGTGGCGGTGTTCTTCATGCCGGTCTACCTGAAGAACCGCATCTACACCATGCCGCAGTTCCTGGAGCAGCGCTATGGCCCCAGGGTGGCAACCGTCATGGCCTGGTTCTGGCTGGTCCTGTACATCGTGGTCAACCTGACCGCGATCCTGTACCTGGGCGCGCTGGCGATCAACAGCATGGTCGGCATCGGCGTGCTGCCCTGCATGCTGTTCCTGGCGGTGTTCGCCACCATCATCACCCTGGGCGGCATGAAGGTGATCGGCTACACCGACGTGATCCAGGTGTTCTGCCTGGTGATCGGCGGCCTGGTCACCACCTGGATCGCGCTCGACCTGGTGGCGCGCCTGTCGGGCAACGAAGGCGCGATGGTCGGCGTGCGCGAGCTGTTCGAGCGCGCCGGCGGCCACTTCGACATGGTGCTCTCGCGCGACAACCCGAACTACATGGACCTGCCCGGCCTGTCGACCCTGATCGGCGGCATGTGGATCGTCAACCTGAGCTACTTCGGCTGCAACCAGTACATCACCCAGCGCGCCCTCGGCGCCAGCCTGCCGGTGGCGCGCAAGGGCCTGCTGTTCGCCGCCTTCCTCAAGCTCCTGATGCCGGTGATCGTGGTCCTGCCGGGCATCGCGGCCTATGCGCTCGACCAGGGTGGCATGCTGGGCGACTCGCTGCGCCCGGGCGGCGAACTCAACCCCGACCGCGCCTACCCTACCCTGCTGACCCTGCTGCCGGAAGGCCTGAAGGGCGTCGCCTTCGCCGCCCTGACCGCGGCCGTAGTGGCTTCCCTGGCCGGCAAGGCGAACAGCATCGCCACCATCTTCACCCTCGACATCTACCGTCCCAAGTTCCGCCCCGACGCCAGCGAGCGCCACATGGTCTGGATCGGCCGCATGACGGTGGTGGTCGCGATGGCGATCGCGGTGTCGATCGCACCCCTGATGGGCATCGACAAGAAAGGCGGCTTCCAGTACATCCAGGAGTACACCGGCTTCGTTTCGCCCGGCATCCTGGCCATGTTCCTGCTCGGCTTCTTCTGGCGCCGCACGACCGGGGCCGCCGCGATGTTCGCGGCCATCGCCAGCGTGGGCCTGTCGATCGTATTGAAATTCCTGCCGGACTTCGTCGACCTGTCCTTCCTGGCGCCGATCGGCTTCGCGGCCAACAACGGCAGCGGCGTCTACGAGATTCCGTTCCTGGACCGCACCCTGATCGTGTTCCTGATGATCGTGATCGGCATGGCCATCATCAGCCTGCTGGGCCGCCAGCCGGCATCGACCATCGTCAAGGTCGAGCGCAGCCTGTTCAAGGTGGAGCCGGGCTTTGCCTTCGGTTCGGCGGTGGTGTGCGCGATCCTGGTGATCATCTACGCGGCCTGGTGGTGATCTGAGATGATGAGCCGCCTCCGGCCTGCTCCAACTCCGGAGGCGGCAACATGCAAGAACCTGGAGCCGTAGGCTCGCGACATGCGCGTCACGCCGGCTGTAGGGCATGCCTTTGCTTACGCTCAGTCGCTGACGCGGCAAAATGCGTTATCCGCTTGCAGCATGGTTTGAGCGATGCCGTCCACCTAGACACGTTCGCGACGCCCGAATCCTTTGACAACGGGATAGTGATGACGGCGTAGGGTTTCTGCCGTGAAGGCTAATCGTCGAGTGACCGCAACCGGCCCCGATGCGAACCTATTACGATTGGACCAATGCAGGTTTTCCGTGTTTCCTCCTCGCGCGGTAAGCGTCAACCCAGACCGTCTTGAACCGGTTGGCTAGTCGAACTGTGATGCTATTAGCCGCTGGGAATCGGAGAATGCAAGCAGCCGGAAACTGTTCGGCGCGACGCCAAGCACGAACTCGGCAACACGATTGATGGGGTGCTCAGCGATGCACGCCAGCACATGGTGCAGCGGGGTTTCTGGATTGGCGAACAGCGGTTTGGCCTTGCCTGACGAATCTGCCGCAGTTCGTGGGGCGGCTTGCCCCCCCAGATCTCGGCATCAATACAGTACAGCTCGGCGAACAGCCGTAAGACCCCCGTAGTCAAGGAGGCACGGCCGGGCCTCATGCAGGGTCATAGACTCACGGAGCGCATACGCCAATAGACCGCTGCATGGATGCCGCCATGGTCGAACAGTGCATTGAAGCGGCCATATGCGTCGGCTTGCGCCACCCGCGAAGCCGGCTAAATAGGCCTGGATGGATGCCTTGCGATCCGGCAGGTAGGCGAACATACAGCCTGCGGCCTCATATGGCCGCACTATGGGCGTGTCGTCGCGCGTAACTTCGACAGTAATCGTTATCGCAGGCTGATCCGGGCGTTCAATGAGCGCCTTCTGAAGTTTGCTGCCTTGGCGAACAGACCGCGCCAAAGCAGCATTGCCACGATTATGAAACTTTCATTGTGGCGGTTATCAATAATCCTTCAGCGGACGAGATGGAAATGTCACTAATCCTTGCTTTTTTGTTGCTGAACGGTATTGCCTGTTCAAAGGACGACAGGTCCACTATCTCAATCGGGGGCTCTTTTTTGAGTTGTCCGTTGACTATTCCCGTAATCCCGATACGGATCTCAAAACTCCACTTCAGAATCTTAATCTTGACCACGATATCGATATCGTCAACGCTCGCCGTGGCAAAGATCTTCGTGCCCTGAGGGCGCAGGTTCAAGCTAATTTTTCTGCCTTCAATCCGCACTCTCGGCGACGTAACCGTTGCGCAAAACTCCTTAATAATTTTAATACACCCTCTTATCTGCGCCTGGACTTTCACAGCTGTGTCATTCAAAACAATAGGGTTGCCCAGTACCAAGGCAGGCTTCTCCATCTCAACACGTACCCAGTTAACGGTAACCTTCAGCGACTTTGTATTGAGAATCCGAGCAATCGCTTCCCCAACCGCCGAGGTCGCGCTCTCCTTGAAGATCTCCGTTGTGGATTTTCCGGGCCCGGGGATTTTGCTTCCAATAAGGCGGAGATCCTCCAAGAGTTGTGGGTCTTCGCCGGTAGTATCGATGGTCCCATCTCTTACCTGAGCCGCGATGTCAACCAAGAAATCTTCAATTGCGGCCGACAACTCGAAAAAGTCCGGGAGATCGCTGCTTGTTGGGGCTACTGCGATCTCGGCCTCACCGAGCGGCAAGCCGTGGGGTGAAGCAAAGGGATTGACAGTGGTTACAATTGGAAAGTCAATTCCATTCAATATTTTCTGCGCGAGCAGTGTCGAGATTAGTAGACGAACATCTGGATCAGACATATGGTTCTCCATTAGAGCGTTGGTTATATGCAGCTGCTCGGTTACCATTTGATGAAAGATCGGGTGTCTCAAGCTACCGATTACCGTCACCAATGGCGCAAAATTTTACAGACATTGAAACCTTTTAAATCGATCGTCTTGACCAGCATGTGCAGGTCTAATTCTGATTCCGGGACCAAACGTCCGGTAGGCTTACTCGTCCGAGCCAACCGGCACTGTTTCGGGCGCGAGGAAGCGCAACCGTCTGCTAGACTTCTTCGTGTTTGATCAACATCTCCCCGGAACTATGATATTTGTTCCAAACCTCGAGAGATTTCACGGATTTGTTTGAGCTGATCTTCCAACTTTTGTACATTGACTGCTGTGTGCAAGGCATCTTGCCGATAGGCCTCAAGATTGGCAGCCATGTCGGCCCATGACTTCGCAGGGCCGTCCCCCATATCGTAATGCTCCCGCAATTCAGGATACCAATCATAGGTTCCTGAGTAAGGTTGAACAGCAATTTTCTCCCGACCTGCCAGGCTTATGCCCCCGTCGATCGTACCAGTTGCGCTTTGCACCCAGGCTTCTCCCGGCCTCGACGGCCGTTCCGGCCTGTCAGGTGGCTCTCTATCAGGGATATGGTTCGTGGTCTGGGCGGGGACCATGACGATACCTCCTTCTCTGGGAGCCAGATAATTTGTGCGCCAAGTCCGGTTTAACCGGGATGCTATAAGCGTCTGTTTCTGGAGAAATTCGGCTGCTTGGGTGTTTCTCGCATATTCAATCGACTTTGGATTGGTCGGCGATAAAGATTCATTCAGGTAGCGTAACACCCGTGAACCCCATATTTTGAGCTCCGACCCACGCCCGACCAGCTGAAATAGAGGTAAGGCGACTGTAGCCCCGGTAACAACACCTATGACATGCGTATAACCATCCGTTTGCATCAAATCGTCGAGCACAACAGTAAGCTCATTGAAATAGGCTTCAAGCGCACGCGTCTGCACTTCCGAAGGGAGGTTGTTATGTTGGCTGAGGGTTGAAAGTATTCCGTTAATCTGGAGACATAAGGAATTTATCCTCATGTGAAAAACTACCCGGGTTTCTTCCTTGATTCGCTCGTCGATCCAAACCCGTAGAGCGCGTAGTTCCCTATGGATTTCTACAAGTGACGCCAATATTTGATCAAGCTGGTCACTTACATCCGCTTGCCAGTTCGTAAAGTCCTGGTCCTTTGCCATTTTTACGGCCGCCTGGACAATGCTGGCGAGCGCTGCTACAGATTGACCATGCACCGTAAAATTGTCCAACCCAGCAGGTTTAACCGCATAGGCGACGAAATAATTACTTTGCCTCAACATCTGCAAGACATCAGGTGACATGAGTTCCCCCTTCGCGAGTGCGGACGCTTCTTTCTGACAACTACTCTACTTTGTGGCAATCTGAAAAAAATTGCAATCACTAAATGGGGTCATGAGACCTTAGGACCTCGAATACAACCTTGCAGTGGCTTTTAGGCAGATGAGAGACCAGTCCAGTGGAGGCATAATGGATCGGCTCGACGCTCGTCGCGAATTCGCAGCCGAAAGTCGCTGGAATCCCTATCAATCCCAACCACGGTCGGCCAGGCCTCTTGCGTAACTCGACGCGTAGCGCGCGATCCGTAATGCAATCCCTTTTCGCCCCAGCCGGATTCGGTCTGCTTGGAAGCATAGGCTCGATCGGCATGGAGCTTTCCCGAACGTTTGCGATCCCGACTCCAGCTTGCATCCATTCGTGTAATCGACGCCAGCAGTTCATGCGGTTCCGTACCCAGCTCACGCGGCAGATATTCCTCAGCTATTCTAGTCCTCGCCCAAACAGAACCCCAGTGAGAGTTGCTCGGTCTTTGACGGCGTGGACTTCCGCTTGGAAGGGAGGCATTTACATTAAGCAGAGCTGCGATAAAAGACCACAGCCCTTCAGCCCACAGTGCTTTTGCCATGGTATTAGCCCGACCGAGAACGGAGTTGCCGTTCTAACGTGGCGCCGTCCGAGCGACCGCTACCGCCCCTCCGGCACCTTGATCGGCCACCGGCTCACCGAAGTCCGGCGTTCCGTCCGCGCGCCAGCGAAGCACCTGCGCCCGCGTATGCCGGTTCGGATCGCGCAGCGGCTCCCCCACGATGTCGCGGTAGTTACGCGCATGGTAGACCAGGATGTCGGTCTTGCCGTCCGGCGTCGTCGTGAAGCTGTTGTGCCCCGGCCCGTACTGTCCGTTGGCCGCGCTGCTGCGCATCACCGGAACGGGCGACTTGGTCCAAGCGCGCGCATCCAGCAGGTCGGCATCCGCCGGCGCGCTGAGCAGGCCGAGCGCGTAGTTGGCGTCGGTCGCGCTGGCCGAGTAGGTCATCCATACCCTGCCGTTCTTCACCAGGAAGGAGGACGCCTCGTTGACCTCGTGGCCGATCTTCTCCCACGCGTACTCCGGCCGCGTGAGCAGCACCGCCGGCTGGCGGATCGCCAGCGGCCCGTCCATCTTCGCCAGGTAGATGTTGGTGCCCTTGCTGCCGTCGGGTGCGCGCTGGGTCCAGCTCAGGTAGCGCTGGCCGCGGTGCTCGAAAGTGGTGGCGTCGAGCGAGAAGCTCTCCCAGCCGGTCTTGAGCTGGCCGCGCTCCAGCCACTGCCCTTCGAGCGGATTGGCCGACGCGTTCTCCAGCACGTACAGGCGGATCTCCCAGATCTTGTCGGCGCGTCCGGCGGTGAAATAGATGTACCACTTGCCGTCGATGCGGTGCATCTCGGGCGCCCAGATGTGCGCGCCCATCTCGCCGCTGGCGTGCTTGCGCCACACCACCTTGGCGTCGGCAGCGCCCAGCTCGTTCAGGCTGCGCGCGCGGCGCACCTCGATGCGGTCGTATTCGGGCACCGTGGCGGTGTAGTAGTACCAGCCATCCGGCTGCAGGGTGACGTGGGGATCGGCGCGCTGGCGCACCAGCGGGTTGGCGAAGCTGATTTCCGCGGCGGCGATCGGCTGGATGGCGAGCAGCGCCAGCATGGCGGCGGCGGCGAAAACGGCAGGACGGTTCATCGGACCTCGGCAAGTAAAAAAGCCAGTCACCGCAAGATGACTGGCAAATCGGAACAGGAGTCGTTACAAGGCGATCACAGCTTCATCGACACCGTGAAGTAGTAGCGGCGGCCCGCCCAGGCCAGCTCGTTCAGGCGGAAGCTGTCGCCGGCGTCGAGGCGCTTCACTTCGTCGGTCAGGTTCTTGCCTTCCAGCGCGAAGGTGATGTTGTCGTTGTAGCGATACTGGATCTTCGCATCCAGGTAGCCGGTCGCGGCTTCGAACACCGGGTTGCCCGAGACGTCGTTACCGCCGGTGAAGAAGCGGTCGCGGTAGCTGTAGGCCAGGCGCGCGTTGATCGGACCCTTGTCGTACCACAGCGACAGGTTGTACGCGTTCTTCGACATGCCCGGGTAAGGCAGCACGGTGTTGTCGAGGACGTTCAGGCGCTCGGTGCCGGCCGCATACTTGTAGTCCATGCGGGTGTAGTTGGCGTCCACGCCGAAGCCGCTCAGCCAGCCCGGCAGGAAGGTCAGCGCGGTGCGGCCGGCGATCTCGACACCCTTGGTGGTGGCGCCCTCGCCGTTCACGGCCTGGGTGACGTCGAACAGCTCGCCGTTCTTGAACAGGTCGACGCCGCGGGTCAGCACGCGCTCCATCACGTAGCTGGTGATGTCCTTCTTGAAGAAAGCCACGGACAGCTGGCTGTCGGCGCCCGGATAGTACTCGATGCTCAGGTCGGTGTTGGTCGAGCGGTAGGGCTTCAGGTCCGGATTGCCGGCGCTGCAGTCGTCGGTGCCGTCGCCGCCGAACTGCGGATTGCCGCTGCCGCGGATGCAGGTGGCGTTCGGGGCCAGCAGGTCCATCCGCGGACGCGCCATGGCCTTGGACCAGCCGACGCGGGTCACCAGCTTGTTGTCGATCAGCCAGGCCGCGCCGTTGAAGCTCGGCAGCACGTCGTTGTAGGTGTTCTCGACGGTCGCCACCGAGTTGCTGACGACGATGTCGCTGAAGGTCGACGCGCCCGGCGCGGTCGCCTGGCGGATCGAGTAGCGCGCCAGGCCGGTCGAGCGGTCGCGGGTGCGGGTATAGCGCACGCCGACGTTGCCTTCCACTTCCTTGCCCAGTACCTGGGTGGCGTAGTCCAGGCGCAGGTAGGTCGCGGCGATGCGCTCGTCGATCATGAAGGCCGGGATCTGCGGGTACATGTTGCCGTCGCTGCCAGGCGCGTTGCGCAGGTAGGCGTGGTTGAAGCTCGAGGTGTCGAAGAACTGGGTCGCGTTGGCGTAGACCGGCGACATCCAGTTGGCCGGCAGGCCTGACACCTTGTCGTAGCCGTCGAAGAAGGTGCCGGGCGAACGGCCCTGCACCGCGGTGACCAGGGCGGCCATCTGGGCGGCGTTCAGGTAGCGGGTGGCGAAGCCCGAGTTGATGAAGGTCTGGGTATCGTTCGGACGCTGCGCCGAGCCGGTGTAGAGCGGGTCGTAGACCGCGGTCTGGTTGACGTTGGCGCCGCGCACGTTGATGTCGTCCGCGGTCGAGCTCAGGTTGGCGCCGTTGCTGGCCAGGTAGCCGCCGCCGTTGAACTGCTCGGACGAAGACTTGCGCGCCTGGGCGCCGAACCAGACCTTGTTGAAGAACGGCGTGTCGAGCTTGTACTTGAAGTCGATCTTGGCCTGGTGTTCCTTGTTCTCGGTTTCGCTCGGACGGTACTGGAGCTGGGCCTGGACATAGGATGCCGGATTGTCCGGGCTGTAGCCCGCCGGGAAGGTGAAGCGCGGAATGCTGTCCGGACCGAGCGCCACCTTCAGGCCGGGCGCATTCTGGGTCAGCACGATGCTGTTGCTGTCGCTGTCGTACAGCGACTTCGAGGTGCCGAGCAGGCCGGTCACTTCGAGGCGGTCGCGCTTGAAGCTGAAGCCCGAGGACAGGTAGCGCGAGTCGATGTCGAGCTGGAAGTCGCGCGCCGAGGTGCTGAAGGCGCCCTGCCCGCCCACGCCTGCGCCGAACAGGCAGGAGCCGACCACGTATTCGGTCACGTGGTGGTTGCTGACCACCATGCCCGGGGTCGCGCCCGTCGGCGCGGTGCAGGCGCCGGCGGCGGTCGGCACGCCGTTGGCGCCGTAGACCGGAGCGCGGCCGGTATTGGCCAGGCGGCCCGCGTTGGCGAAGTCGGTGCCGAAGTTGCGGTCGTTCAGGCGCTGGCGCTGGGTATTGGCCTGGTAGGTCGCGTAGGCATTGAACTCCTTGCTGAACGCGTACTGGGCGGTGACTTCGCCCGAGGAGCGCTTGTGGTCGCGGGTCCAGAGGCCGTAGCGGGCGATGCCCGGCGAATAATCGAACCACTGGCTGCGGCAGGCGGTCTGCTGGGCGGCGCTGAGACCCGAGGTGGCGCAGGCGGCGGCGCTACCCACGGCGGCGACCTTCGGGTCGATGCTGTTGACGGTCTTTTCCGGCGAGTTGTCCCAGTCCTGCAGGAAGCGCCACGAGGTGTTGCGCGCGTAGTCGTTCTGGGTCAGCACCTTGTCGTAGACGAAGTTGGCCATCAGGCCCAGCTTGCCGTCGAAGTACTTGTCGGCCATGTACAGGTTGCCGCGCGGCTGGACGCCGCCGCGCGAGGTCGAGTGCTCGGCCGCGATGCTGGTGCCGATGGTCGGCTTCTTGAAGTCGAGCGGCTTGCGGGTGGTGATCTGCACGGTGCCGCCCACGCCGCCTTCGGTCATGTCGGCGGTCAGGCCCTTGTAGACGTCGATCGAACCGATCAGCTCCGAGGCCAGCTCGCGCAGTTCGGCGCCGCGGCCGGCGCCGCCATTGGTGCCCAGCACCGACATGCCGTTGACCTCGACGCGGTTCAGGTCCGGTTCGACGCCGCGGATCGCCACCTGGGTGCCCTCGCCGAAATCGCGCGACAGCTGCACGCCGGTCACGCGCGACAGCGCTTCGCCCACATTCTTGTCGGGGAACTGGCCGATGTCTTCGGCCACGATCGAATCCGACACGGTGCCGGCGTTCTTCTTGCGGGTGATGGCGGAGGCCACCGACTGGCGGGTGCCGGCGATGTGGACGACCTGCGGCGCGGGCGCCGCGTCGGCGCTACCGGAAGCGGTCGCGCCGGCGCCGGACTGGCCCTGGGCGGTCGAGGTGGAAGCGGATGCGGCGGGCGCTGCCTGTGCTTGCGCGGTTTCCTGCGCCAGCGCGGCTTGTGCCGCCAGGAGGGTGATCACTGCGGCGACTGCGCGGGCGCAGCGGGTCGGGTGCAGCACGGAGGTGCTGGTCATGGCTTGATTCATCGATGTCTCCATGGGCTCTGTAGTTTGAAATACGGCTTGGCCTTGAAAACATTCTATGTGCGCAGGGTCGTGTTAATCCATTCAGGATCGAAAGAATCACCGAACTGATCGAAATGGCAAAATTGCATCGGCAACCGATCAATACGGTGATTGTTTCGGATGCGGCCGCCCGTAAACGCAGATGGCCGCCGCGAGTGCGGCGGCCATCCGGCCCTGCCATCCTACGTGATGTTTAGCCGCCGAACTTGAAGTTCAGGCCCGCCATGTAGGTGCTGCCCGCGTACGAGTCGGTGTACACGTTCGGGGTGCCATCCGCGAACACCGAGTAGCCGCCGGTGTTGGAACCGGTGTGGGTCTTGCCCAGGTTGCGCCCTTCCAGGAAGAACTCGACGTTCTTGTTGAAGCGGTACGCGATCTTGGCGTCCACGTACCGGGTGCCGAGGCGGAACAGCGGCGCACCCGGGCTGTAGGTCGGGAAGCGCACGTTGGTCATGCCGACCACCGGGTAGTTGTTCACCGAGTTGGTGTTGCAGCCCGAGGTGCACGAGAAGGTATCCGCCTTCACCTGCAGGCCGACGCGCATCGACAGGGCGCCGTCGTCGTACCACACCGAGGCGTTCCACGAGTGGCGCGGCTCGCCGGCCACCGGCAGCAGCTCGCCAGTGATCAGGTCGCGCAGGCCGCCGCCGTTCAGGGTCGCCTTGTTGCGGGTGTAGTTCGCGTCCACGCCGGTATAGCGCAGGTACCACGGCAGGACCGTGAAGGCGACCTTGGCCGAGACCTCGAAGCCCTTGCGGGTGAACGGGATCTGGTTGGTCCAGCGGCGCTGGGTGAACACCAGGTCGGACAGCGACTTGCCGGTCTGCGGGTCGACCGCGTCGGAGCCGGCGAAGGGCTTGACGTTGTCGACGGTCTCGATCAGGGTCGGGGCGCCGGTGACGCCTTCCTGCTTGTAGACGGCGCCGGCCAGCATGATGTCGCGGTTGGCATACCATTCCAGCGACAGGTTCTGGTTATGGTTGGTCAGCGGCTTGATCTCCGGGTTGCCCATGACGTCGGTGCAGCGCATCGACGCTTCGTTGCCGTCGCCGTCGAGCTCGATCAGGTTGCGGCCGTCGTATTCGCAGGTGCCGTTCGGGATCAGGCGGCCGGCGGCCGGACGGGCGATGGTCTTGCCCCAGTTGTAGCGCAGGACCAGCTTGTCCGGAATCAGCCAGGTGTTCAGGTTGGCCGACGGCAGGTAGTCGGTGGTGGTCGCATTGATCGCGGTATCGCGGCGATAGACGCGGGTGCTGATGCCGTTCGCGTTGTTCGGGTCGAGCGGGTTGTAGGCGGCGGTCGGCACGATCGAGCGGAAGGTCAGCTGGCCGCTGCCGATCACCTTGGTGCGCACGGCGCGCACGCCGACGTTGCCATCGAAGACGATGCCGAAGGGCAGCGAGCGCTGGGTGAACGGCAGGCGGTCGACCTCGAAGTTGGCCATCATGTAGCCCGCATCGACGGTTTCCACGATCGAGTTCACCGGCTGCTTGTACATCTGGCCGTCGCTGCCGATGCACTCCTTGATGCAGTCGAGGTTGTAGTTCGGCACGCCCAGCAGCGCGTAGACCTTGTCGATGTCGAACTCGGTCCAACCGTTGGTCAGGGTGCCTGGACGGTCCGGATCGCCCGCATAGAACTGCGCGGTCGGTTCCTTGGTGTAGCCCTGGTTGAACAGCGCGCGGTACTGCTCCGGCGAGATCACGATCGTGCCCTGGCGCGCGTTGCGCGGATCGGTGCTCGGGTTGTAGCCGTACTGGCAAGGACGGCCTCCCGGCGCCAGCGAACCCGGCGTGTTCTCGCACACCTGGAAGCTGGTGCGCAGGTTGTTGGTCGAGACGTAGATGCCCGGGATGTAGCCCGCCGTGCCGAAGGTGCCGACGGCGTCCTGCACCGTCGGGCCGCCGGTGCCCCAGTGGTCGTAGCCGCTCTTGCGGCGGCTGTAGCCGACCTTGATCGAGGGGACGAAGGGAATGTACTCGTCGGTGTACACGTCCAGGTCCAGCTTGGCCGTCTTCTCGAACGACTCGTTGATGCGCGGGTTCTGGAACGCCAGCGTGGTGGCGCCGTTCACGCGCGGCAGCTGGGCCGCGGTGTAGGCGGGAGAGCCCGGGGTGGTGAAGCTCGGTGCGACCGCGGCCTGCGCCGCCTGGTTGGCGAGCGTCAGCCAGCTGTTCGGGTTGCTCAGGTCCACCGAGCCGGCCGCCTCATAGTTCCAGATACCGTTCGGCAGCACGGTGGCCTTGGTGGTGCCGAGGTAGGCGCTCTGGCCCATGCGCTTTTCATAGCGGTAGAAATCGGACTTCGAATCGCCGATCAGGAACTCGGCGCGCACGATGCCCTTCTTGTAGGTGCCGCCGGCCTGGGTATAGCTGGACTTGGTGCCGGTGGTGATCGTGGTGTTGTCGACGCCGTAGACGCCGTCCGAGAACTCGAAGCCGGTGACGTGGTGGTTGCCGTCGACGGTCACCGAGTTCGGGTTGACGTTGGACACCGCGCCGTTCAGGGCGCCGGTGCTGCGATAGGTCAGCTCGCCCGGATAGAGGTAGTAGCCGGAGGCCGGGTTCAGGGCGCGGGTGCCCCAGGCGCCGTTGGCCAGCTGGGTGGTCGAGATGGTGTCGACGAAGGGCGCGCCACTGAAGCCGTTCGGTCCGCGCACGGTGGCCGGATTCACGGCCACGCCGCCGTAGCCGAGGTTGGTGCTGTAGGAGATGACGTCGCCCTTGCTGCGGCTATGCTTGGCATAGACGGTGAGCGCATCATTGACCTTGAAGTCGAGGCGGATGTCGCCGCTGGTGCGGTCGTCGTTCCAACGGTTGACGAAGTAGCGGGTATTGCTCGGCACCCAGTCGTTCCACTGGCCCAGGCAGCTCAGCAGCGCGAGCTGGGTGATGTTCTGGGCATTGGTGCGGCCGTTGCTGCCGGTGCTGAGCTGGCTGGCGACGTTGGCCGGCAGCAGCGGGAACTTCTGGTAGCACTCGGCCTTGGTCTTGGCGGCGGCCGAACCTTCCAGCACGTCCTTCGGCGTCATGCTGGTCCAGTTGCCCATCGCCGCATTGCTGTACGGGACCGTGTAGAACGGCGTGGTCGAGGCCGCGTCGTTCAGGTTCAGGGTATCGGGGCGCAGCGCGACCGTCTTCTCCGGCGAATTATCGAAGTCCATCGGACGGTACTGGCCAACCACGCCGCTGTTGCCGCCCTGGTTGATCGAGTGGGCTTCCTGGTTGACCTTGCTCTTCGAGAGGTTGACCAGCACGCCCAGGCGGTCGTTCATGAACTTCTTGGCGCCGATCAGGTTGAGGTTGGGGTTCTTTTTCTTGTTGAGCGAATTCTGCTGGGCCGCCACGCGGAAGGACAGGTAGTCCTTCTTGAAGTCGAGGCCGTTGCGGGTCTGGATGCGCACGCCGCCGCCGAGCGAGCCTTCGGTCATGTCGGCGGTCGAGCCCTTGACCACGTCCACGCTCTTGATCAGGTCCGAGGAGAGCTGGCGCATCTCGACCGCGCGTCCGCCCGAGGTGTCGGCGCCGGCACTGATGCCGCCCAACATGTCGGCGCCGCCGGCCTGCTGCACACCCATGCCGTCCAGTTCCACGCGGGTCAGTTCCGGGCCGTTGCCGCGGATCGAGACGCTGATGCCCTCGCCGAATTCGCCGCGGTCGACCGCCACGCCGGCGATGCGCGAGATCGCATCGGCGACGTTACGGTCCGGGAAAGCGCCGACGTCTTCGGCGATGATCGAATCCTGCGCCGTGGCGGCGTTCTTCTTGCGTGCGATCGCGCTGCGCTGCGACTCGCGCGAGCCGACCACCAGCACCGTCTCGACGGCGCCATCCGCCGCGGCTGCCGCCGTGGACGAGGTCGACGATGCCTGCGGCGTCGCCGCCTGCTGCGCGTATGCGCCAGTCGCGACCAGCGAAGCCAGTGCCATGGCGACTGCCTGACTGATGCGGTTTACGGGGAACCCATGCTTAGTATACGGTGCCATCTCTCCTCCTTGTTGTCTGTCTTATGTGATCGTTGTGCTCAACGATGAACGCAGTCGATTGTTATTGAATGAAATCAATACAACAACCAGCTTCGAACTAATTGCGCCAAACACTCATGGGCTTGAGCGGTTGGTGCGAAAGCGCCACATCTGCCGATGGCGACTGATGCCGTTTATGACATCGCAAGGCCGCGCCAGGTTATCGCTCGATCGCGATCGCATGGCTCAGCTCCGGTAATCGACCGGCAGCAGCAGCTCCGGGTAGCGCTCGCGCAGCGCGTCGATCGCGTTCAGGGTGCCGGACAGGTGGGTGCGCACGCTGCGCTGCGCGCCCTCGGCGTCGCCGCGCGCGATGCGCTCCGCGATCTCGGCGTGCTGCGCCAGGATAGAACGCGCCTTGCCGTTCATCGGCAGATGCAGGCGGCGCAGGCGGTCCAGGTTGCCGCTGCGGCTGCGGGCCAGGGCCCACAGGTCGGGCACCGCGGCCGCGTCGTACATGGCGCGGTGAAATTCCATGTCCACCGCCGTGAAGCCCGCCAGGTCCCCCGCTTCCAGGCAGGCGCGCTGGCGCGCGACCAGGCCTTGCAGCGCGCGCCCGAGTGCGGCATCGCTGCGCTGGGCCAGCGTATGCACCATTTCGAGCTCCACCGACAGGCGCAGGAAGTGGGCCTGGCGCGCCTGCGCCAGGTCGATCCGGCGCACCTGGGTCTGGTGCTGCGGATAGATGTCGACCAGGTGTTCTTCCTCCAGGCGCAGCAGCGCCTCGCGCACCGGGCTGAGCGACAGCCCGTAGTACTCGCACAGCTGCGGGCGCGGCAACACGGTGCCCGGCCCGACCGCCAGGCTGACGATCAGCTCGCGCAGGTGCTCGAACACCTGAACCGTCGCGTTGCGCGAGCGGTCGAGGCGAAACGGAATACCGACAAGATTCATCGAAGCTCCTCCCGCAATCAGGATTCCGGGAATTCGTAGAACTCGGCTTCGACGATGGCCAGCGCGGTGCGCGCAACGCGCTGGGCGCCGGTGTCGGTATTGGCCTGGTTCGCCACCTCGGTGAGCTGGATCGCGCCGGCATCGTCCGCCTGGCCGTCGAGCGCGATGCGCACCTGGCTGCCGCGGTGTGGCTTGAGCGGCAGCGTGACGTAGCCGAGGCTCGTCAAGGTGGTGCCGCGCCAGACCTCGACGCCATCCACGAACACGCGCAGCGGATAGCTGCGCTCGCGCCAGCCGGCCAGCTTGAGCGTCATTTCGCGCAGCAGCGCGGGGCGCGCCAGTCTATAGGTGATCTCCGCCGCCTCGCCGGTCTTGCTGGTCCAGTTGGTGGTTTCGTCGTCGTCGAAGGAGTGCGCGGCCTGTTCGCCGTTGCTGGCGGCTTGCGCGGAGGCCACCGGCACCGCGATGCGCGAGACCGTGAAGGACGCCGTAGCCGGTGTCGGCCCGCGGTCCAGGCGCAGCGGCGGCGGCGCCGGCAGCGCGGCCAGGCCACCCTCGACCTTGACCGCTCTGGAGGCGAAGCTCAGCGTCGCCGGCGCCAGGCCATCGGCGCGGGCGCGCAGGGTGATTTTTCCCGGCTGCGTGGTACTGCGCACGAACACACGGTTCACGCCGCCCTCGACCGGCAGCGAGCGCGCCAGCACGTGGTTGCCTGGCCCCTGCGCGATGCCGCCGCGCCACTCGGCCGGGCCATCCAGTTCGAAGTGCACGGTGTCGAGCGCCACCGGGTTGCGGCGGCCCTGGGCATCGACCGCCTCGACCTGCACCAGCGCCAGGTCGGCGCCGTCGGCGCGCAGGCCGTGCGGCGAGGGGATGTTCTTCAGGCGCAGCGCCACCGGCTTGCCTGCCGTTGCCAGGCGCGTCTCGCACATCTGCCTGCCCTTGGCGTCATAGCCGACCGCCTTCAGCTCGCCCTCTTCCCAAACCACCTGGTCGAAGGTGAACAGGAAGCGTTCGCTTTGGCGTGCGCTGCCGACCGTCTTGCCGTTCAGGGTGAGCTTGACCGTCTCGGCGCTCGAGATCACGTGCACCGGCTTCACCGTGCCGGGCGCGTAGTTCCAGTGGCCGACGATGTGGGCGCGCGGGCGCTCGACGTCGACCCAGCCGTCCCACATCACCTGGTGCGCATAGAAGGCATCCTTCGGGATGCGCATGGCGTCGACTTCGCCGCTGCGGCGATAGTTCTCGGCGCCGCGGTGGTGGGTATTACTGTCCGAGAAGATGATGTTGACGCCGCCGCTCGAGACCCGCGTGCCGGTGCCCGGACGTTCGCGCCAGTAGTCGTACCAGCGGCGCACGGTCTCGATCGCGAAGCTGTCCTGGTTGTGGTTATAGGACGGCGCCGGCTGGCCCTTGTGCGGCGGGCCGTCGCCGTTCTTGTGGAAGGGTGGACTAAGCTCGTCCCAGAACTTGCGCGCGCCCTCGTCGCGGGCGTATTCCATGGCCCACATCGGCATGCGCGCGCTCTTATTGATGTACAACATCTCGCCGCCGTACTCGGACACCTGCTGCAGCGCGGTGCTCAGCATCTCGCGGCTGCCGGCGGCGCGTCCGCCGTGCGGATCGAAGCGGTCGCGCAGCGCATTCATCTCCAGCTGGTGCTCGGCGCTCACGCCCTTGTTGCCGGACTCGTAGAACAGGATGCTCGGATTGTTGCGGTAGTAGACGATGGCGTCGCGCATGGTCTCCACGCGCTGGCCCCAGCGGCGCCCGTCGACATCCTTCTCTGAGTCGCCGGCGGGCATGGCCTGCATCAGGCCGATGCGGTCGAGCGACTCCACGTCCTGCTTCCAGGGCGCGATGTGCATCCAGCGGATCAGGTTGGCGTTGCTCTCGAGGGCCAGGCCATTGCTGTAGTCGCTCAGCCAGGCCGGCACCGAGAGCCCGATCGCCGGCCATTCGTTCGAGGTGCGCTGGGCGTAGCCCTTCATCTGCAGCACGCGGTCGTTCAGCTTGATCACGCCATTGCCGAATTCGGTCTTGCGAAAACCCGTGCGGGTGGTGACGCGGTCGAGCGGCCTGCCGTCGACCTTTAGGGTGGTGACCACGTCGTACAGGTAGCCGTAGCCCCAGCTCCAGAAGTGCAGCCCCTTCACATTCGCGCTGGCCTTGGCCACCGTGGTGGCGCCAGGCGCCAGGGTCTGGGCCGGCGCGGCGAAGCGCGCCACCGTCTTGCCGTCCTTGTCGCGCACTTCGACCTCGTATGTGAAGCTGCGCGCCTGCGGCCCGTCATTGCGCACTTCGGATTCGGCGGCGATGGTGGCCGTGCGTGCCGGGATGTCAAAATCGCGCGCATAGACGTAGACCCCGGTGGTGCCCAGGTTCGAATACAGCGGCAGGGTCTGGTACAGCGGCTCGGTCACGTGCAGGCGCACGTTCTTCGGCAGGCCGCCGTAGTTGGCGTTGAAGTTGCGGTCGGCCCACTGGTAGCGCTGGAGGGTAGCCTGCTCCTTGTAGTCCCAGCGGTTATCGGTGCGCACCGCGATCACGTTCTCGCCCTTCACCAGGGCGCCGCCGATCTCGAAGCCGAAGGCGGTGACGCCGTTCTCGTGCAGGCCGATGCGGCGGCCGTTGACGAACACTTCCGCCGCCTGGCGCGCGCCTTCGAATTCGAGGAAGACCTTCTGGCCCGGCTTGAGGTCCTTGACGCGAAAGCGCTTGCGATACCAGGCGACACCAGTCGAGTGGTCGACGATGTCCTTGGCAAAGGCGTCGTCCTCGTTCCAGGCGCGCGGCAGGGTGACGGGCTTCCAGGCCTTGTCGTCGAAGCCGGCCCGGGACGCGCCCGCCGGGTCGCCGACCATCAGCTTCCAGCCGGGATTGAAGTCGTACTGGGCACGCTCGGCATGGGCCGGGGTGGCTGCGAGGAAGGCGGCCAGCGCGAAGGCGGACAGACTCAGGGGAGCGGAACGGAACATCGAAGGTCTCCAGGGTAGAACACGGCGCGGATGCGCACTAATATATTAGTAGCTTAGCGTGCTATTGTTCAGCATTTGCCGAATTACTCAAGATCGTGAGCGTTCGCTGACCGAACGTTGACACCCGCCGCGAATGCGCCGGTAATGGCGCATCCGTTTCAACCAGTCCTATAAGGCCATGAGCACCATGAGCAAACCATTCAAACGCATCCTCTTCACCGGCGCAGGCGGCAACCTGGGGCGCCGCCTGCGCGAACGCCTGCACGAATTCGCCGACATCGTGCGCCTGGCCGACGTCGCCGACATCGGACCCGCGGGCCCGGGCGAGGAAGTGGTGCAGTGCGACCTGGCCGACCGCGACCAGGTGATGCGCATGTGCGAAGGCGTGGACGCGATCCTGCACTTCGGCGGCGTCTCGACCGAAGTCGAATTCGCGCCCATCATGCAGGCCAACATCCTCGGCATGGTCAACCTGTACGAAGCCGTGCACAAGCTGGGCATCCGGCGCGTGGTCTTCGCCAGCAGCAACCACACCATGGGCATGTACCCAACCTGCGAACGGGTCGACGCCGGCATGCTGCCGCGCGCCGACGGCTACTACGGCCTGTCCAAGGTCTGGGGCGAGAACCTGTCGCGCTACTACTGGGACCGTTTCGGCATCGAGACCGTGTGCCTGCGCATCGGCTTCTGCTTCCCGGAACCCGGCACCCACCGCCAGATGGTCACCTGGCTCAGCCTGGACGACCTGGTCGAACTGCTGCGCCGCTCCCTCGTCACGCCGCGCGTCGGTCACACCATCGCCTTTGGCGTTTCAAGCAACCCGGGCAGCTGGTGGGACGACCGCCATTCGCGCCACCTGGCCTTCGTCGCCAAGGACAGCTCGGCGCAGTTCCTCGACAAGCTGCCTACCGAGGTCACGTATCCGGCGCCGGACGACCTCACCACCTTCCTGCAGGGTGGCCCCTTCCTGAACATCGGACCGAAGTACCCGTCATGAGATCCCCTCACGCCCGCGCGGCCGGCCTGGTCGCGTTCCTGCTGCTGGCGCTGCCCGCCGGCGCCGAGGTGCGCCTGCCCAGCGTGCTGTCCGACCACATGGTGCTGCAGCGCGCGGCCTGGGTGCCGGTGTGGGGCTGGGCGGCGCCGAACGAGGCGGTATCGGTACGCTTCGGGAACCAGACGCTCGGCACGGTCGCCGATAGCGACGGGCGCTGGCGCCTCCACCTCGACCTGAGCCAGGCGCCGTCGACGCCCGGCGTGCTGTCGGTGCGCGGCGCCGGCAACGAGATCGTCGTCAAGGACGTGCTGGTCGGCGAAGTGTGGCTGGCCTCGGGCCAGTCGAACATGGAAAAGCCCTTCGGCGAGAAGAAGGGCCAGCTGCCCACCTTCGGTTCCGAGGAAGCGCTCGCCGGCGCCGAGCAGCCCGAGATCCGCCTGTTCAAGGTGGCCAGGCTCAAGGCCGCCCAGCCGGGCGAGGACGTCAGCGGCGCCTGGGTGCGCAGCACGCCTGCCGCGCTCATTGCCACCCAGTTCTCGGCGGCCGCCTACAGCTTCGGGCGCCGCATCAAGGAGGAGCTGGGCGCGCCCGTCGGCCTGATCGACGCCACCTGGGGCGGCACCCGGATCGAATCGTGGACGCCGCCGGACCTGCTCGGGCAACTGGACTTGCCGCCCGCGGTCAAGGACAAGCCGGCCTCGCTGTACAACGGCATGATCGCCGGCCTGGCGCCCGTCAAGCTCAAGGGCGCGCTCTGGTACCAGGGCGAATCGAACATCCTCCACACCGACGACGGTCCCGCCTACACGGCGAAGATGGAAGCGATGATCCGCGGCTGGCGCCGCGCCTTTGGGCAGGATCTGCCCTTCTACTACGTGCAGCTGGCGCCGCATCTGTATTCCGTGGTGCGCAAGGACCAGGGTGTCGGAGGCCCGGAATCGCTGCCGCGCCTGCGCGAGGCCCAGCTCGATGCGCTGCGCATTCCGAAGACGGGCATGATCGTCACCACCGACCTGGCCGACGACCTGCGCGACATCCATCCGCGCGACAAGCAGAGCGTCGGGCTGCGCCTGGCCAACCTGGCGCTGGCCGAGAGTTACGAGCGGCCGGGTATCGAGCCCTATGGCCCGACCTACCGCGCGATCCGCTTCGCCGGCAGACAGGCGATCCTCAGCTTCGACCATGCGCAGGGGCTGGCCGCCCGCGACGGCAAGCCGCTCGACTGGTTCGAGATCGCCGGCAGCGATGACCGCTACCATCCGGCGACGGCGACGATCCGGGACAACGAGGTGCTCGTCGACAGCCCGCTCGTGAACGAACCGAAGTCCGTGCGCTTCGGCTGGCATGAGGCGGCCACGCCCAACCTGGTCAACGGCGCCGGCCTGCCGGCCGTCCCCTTCCGGTCGGAGCACCCGATTCCGAAGAATCCCCCGCGGATATGAGAAAAGCGGCGCATCGCGCCGCATTTTCTCATCGCAGCATGCAAGGCCGCTTGTTGTCGAACTTCCAGCCCGGAATCAGGAACTGCATGGCCGCCGCGTCGTCGCGCGCGCCCAGGCCCATGTTCCTGTAGGCCTGGTGCGCGGCCGCCAAGGCATCTTCGTCCAGCTCGATGCCCAGGCCCGGCCGGGCCGGCACCTTGACTTCGCCGCCTTCGATCCTGAGCGGTTCCCTGGTCAGGCGCTGGCCGTCCTGCCAGATCCAGTGGGTGTCGATCGCGGTGACCCTGCCCGGCGCCGCCGCGCCGACGTGGGTGAACATCGCCAGCGAGATATCGAAATGGTTGTTCGAGTGCGAGCCCCAGGTCAGGCCGAACATCTCGCACAGCTGGGCCACGCGCACCGAGCCCTGCATGGTCCAGAAATGCGGGTCGGCCAGCGGGATGTCGACCGACTGCAGCTGGATCGAGTGGGCCATCTGGCGCCAGTCGGTGGCGACCATGTTGGTGGCCGTCTTCAGGCCGGTGGCGCGGCGGAACTCGGCCATCACTTCGCGGCCCGAGAAGCCGTTCTCGGCGCCGCAGGGGTCTTCGGCATAGGCCAGCACATCGTGCTTGTCGCGGCACAGGCGCACCGCCTCCTCCAGCGACCAGGCGCCGTTCGGGTCGAGCGTGACGCGCGCCTGCGGGAAGCGCTCGTGCAGCGCCATGGCCGCTTCCATTTCCTCGTCGCCGCAGAAGACGCCGCCCTTGAGCTTGAAGTCCTGGAAGCCGTAGCGCGCCTGCGCCGCTTCGGCCAGCGCCACCACCGCCTCCGGGGTCAGTGCCGCTTCGTTGCGCAGCCTGAACCAGGCATCGTCCGCACCCTCTTCGCTGCGGTAGGGCAGCCCGGTGCGCTGGCGCTCGCCGACGTAGAACAGGTAGCCCAGCATCGGCACCGCGGCGCGCTGCTGGCCCTCGCCCAGCAGGGCTGCCACCGGCACGTTCATGAACTGGCCCAGCAGGTCGAGGAATGCCGACTCCACCGCGGTGACCGCATGGATGGTGGTGCGCAGGTCAAAAGTCTGCAGGCCACGGCCGCCGGCGTCGCGCTTGGCGAACTCCCTGCGGATGGCGTTCAGGACGGCGTTGTAGTCGCCCAGCGACTTGCCGACGATGAGCCCACGCGCGTCTTCCAGGGTCTGGCGGATCGATTCGCCGCCCGGCACTTCGCCCAGGCCGACGTTGCCGGCGCTGTCCGTCAGGACCACGACATTGCGGGTGAACCAGGGGCCATGGGCGCCGCTCAGGTTCATGAGCATGCTGTCCTGGCCGGCGACGGGAACGACCCGCATCGCGGTAACGACCGGGGCGCCGCTGATGTTCGAATTCATGGATGACTCCAGGTATGTGATGAAATTATTTGCCGCGGCTTATTTGTTACGGTAATAGTCGGCCAGCACGCCGAAGGCCTGCTTGCGCACCCCGGTCTCGGACACGATGCCCTTGCGGTTCCAGCCGTTCTGGAACACCGGGTGCTCGCGGCGCGGCGAACGGAAGTCCTTCAGGATCCAGGGCGACATGCCGCGCAGGGTCGGGATGTGATCGGCCATCGCCAGGGTCTGGCGGTAGTACTCGGCCTGGTATTCCTCGGTGAACTTCTTCATGCCGTCGTTGCGGTAGCCGGCCAGGGCGTCGGCGCCGAACTCGGACAGGATCAGCGGGCGGTCGCTCGGCACTTTCCATTTGAGCTTGGCGACGGCGTCGAGCGTGTCGGAACCGTACCAGCCGGCGTAGATGTTCACCGCCAGCACGTCGAGCTTGCCGACCAGCGGATCGTCGATCGCCAGCGCGTCGCCATCGTGCTTCACCAGCAGGGCCGCGCTCACCAGGCGCGATGGATCCAGCTTGCGTACGTTGTCCGCCATGGCGCTGTGGAAGCGCGTGCGCGCGTCTGCAACCGGGGTCTCGTTCCCGACGCTCCACATGATCACCGAGGCGCGGTTGCGGTCGCGGTAGATGGTCTCGGCCTGCATGGCCAGGGCCTTGCGCAGCACCGCCGGGTTGTCCCAGTCCACCGTCCAGTACACCGGAATCTCGCTCCACACCAGCAGGCCCATCTCGTCGGCCAGGCGCACCGTGGTTTCCGAATGCGGATAGTGCGACAGGCGCACGTAGTTGCCGCCGAGGCCATGCTTGATCTCGTGCAGCAGCGCGCGCGAGCTCGACTCCGTCATGTTGCGCGCCGGGTTGGGGCCGAACTCTTCTTCGTGCAGCGAGATCCCACGCAACCAGATGGGTTTGCCGTTCAGGAGGATCTGATTGCCCTTCACGGCGATGGTACGGAAACCGACGCGGTCGCGTAGCGCGTCGCCCGCGGCGGAAAAGCGCACCTCGTACAGGGTCGGCTTCTCGGGCGACCAGCGCTCCAGTCCTTTCGGCGCGGCCAGCTCG
Organism: Massilia sp. UBA6681; assembly: GCF_002454935.1. Classification (NCBI taxonomy): domain Bacteria; kingdom Pseudomonadati; phylum Pseudomonadota; class Betaproteobacteria; order Burkholderiales; family Oxalobacteraceae; genus Massilia; species Massilia sp. UBA6681. The sequence goes on along the minus strand of NZ_DKJX01000112.1, from coordinate 7,927 downwards.
AAGCTGGCGCGGCCACTCGCGTCGGTGGTGGCGCGCACGGTGGCGAGCGCGCCGATCGCCACGCTGACCTGCTGGTTCGCGGCTTGCGGGCCCTGCAGGCGCACTTCGCCGGCGATGCGGCCGTCCGGGCGCAGCTGGACCATGGCGTCGTCGATGAAGGTGGCCGGGGTGGTGATCAGGCGTACCGGACGCGTGATGCCGCCGTACAGGTCCCAGTCGGTGATGGAGGTCGGGATCGACTGGGCGTCGTGGGTCGAGTCGACGCCGACCACCAGGCGGTTGTCGCCGGCGCGGAGAAGCTCGGTCACTTCCAGCACAAAGGGCGTGAAGCCGCCCTCGTGGCGCCCCACTTCCTTGCCGTTCAGGTAGACGTAGGCGCGGTAGTTGACCGCCTCGAAACGCAGGAAGGCGCGCTTGCCGCCCAGGGCCTGCGCATTGAACTTGCGCTGGAACCAGATCAGGCCATCGTAGTAGCGCAGCTCCGGCGCGGCGGCATTCCAGGCGCCCGGCACGTTGACGATCGGGCCGCGGTCGAGGTCGAACTCGAAGAAGTCCACCCCGCCCTTGGCCTCGACGGCGGCGACGTCGAGGTCGCGGTAGCGCTGCATGCGCGACTTGGCCACCCAGCCGTTGATGTCGGTGAGGCCGGTGCGGTACAGGTCCTTCGAGTAGGTCCACTGGCCCGACAGGTCCTGGCCATCGCGGTGCAGTGCGCCGGTGAGCAGGAAGGCAGGCCGCAGGTCGTCCGCCATGGCCGGCAGGCAGGCGAGCGTGCCGATGAGGATCCAGAATGCTGCGAAAAGTTTTTTCATGGGTTCAGGGTAGTCGGTTGACGGGCGCTGATATATTAGTATGCCACATAAGTCTACAGGGCGTACCGCCGTCGATGCACTCAATCTTGTGATCGGATGGCCTGGCCGCGTTCAGTCAAGCACTTGAGTGATTCAGCACGGCATGTCGACCACGGGCCAGAGACGATCTAGTATTCGCTTCGTTAACTAATATATCAGCAGCGACCACGCCCCCTTCCACTTCAATACAGACCGTCGCGCCGCCCAGCGGCAGTGCCGGCACGGAGACCGACAGTGCCCATTTCATCGCGCAGACATTTCCTTCGCTCGGCCAGCGCCCTTCCCTTCCTTGCCTCCTTTTCTGGCCTGGCCGGCGCGGTAACGGCCAACACCGGCGCCAAGCCGGTCCCCGCGTCCGAAACCGCGCTGCGCTGGCTGGACGGCCATGCCCCGGCCCGCTTCGAGGGCTGCACCCTGGGCGTACCCTGGCCGCGCGGCACGCTGCGCCTGCCCGCCAACAAACTGCTCGACTTCACGCTGGGCGCGAACGGCCCCGCCATGCAGTCCTGGCCGCTGGCCTACTGGCCGGACGGCTCGCTGAAGTGGACCGCGCACGCGGTCGCGGGCGGGGTCGCGGGCAAGTTCGCGGCCGAAGGCTACCAGCTGAAACGCGGCGCCGAGGCGCGCGGCACGGTCTCGGTGAAGGAAAGCGCGGACGACATCCTGGTCACCGCGGGCGAGCTGGCGTGGATGCTGCCGCGCCGCGGCGAGGTGCTGGTGCGCAGCGCGACCCGAGCCGGCCGCGTGACGATGCAAAACATGAAGCTGGTGGCCCTGCGCCAGGACGGCGCCCAGTTGGAGAAGAGCGGCAGCGTGGCGCGCCAGGCCTTCACCAGCAAGCTGCTTGCCGTCACGGTGGAACAAAGCGGCCCGGTGCGCGCGGTGGTCAAGTTCGACGGCATGCACAGCGACGGCAGCCGCGACTGGCTGCCCTTCTCGGTGCGCCTGTACTTCTATACCGGCTCGGACAGCGTGCGCATCGTGCACTCCTTCATCTACGACGGCAATCCGGAACAGGACTTCATCGCGGGCCTGGGCGTGAGCGCCCAGGTGCCCATGAGCGACCAGAGCTACGACCGTCACGTGCGCTTCTCGGGCGAAGGCGTCGGCGTCTGGGGCGAGGCGGTGCGACCGGTGACCGGCCTGCGCCGCGACCCGGGCGACGCCTACCGCGCGGCCCAGGTGGCGGGCAAGGCACTGCCGCCGCTCGCCGGCATGGCCAAGCCGGTGCAGGACGGCCTGCAGTGGATCCCCGAATGGGGCGACTTCACGCTGGCGCAGCTCTCGCCGGACGGCTTCACGCTGCAGAAGCGCCTGCGCGCGGGTCGCGCCTGGATCGACTCGAATGCCGGCACCCGCAGCAAGGGCCTGCTGTACGCCGGCGGGGCCGCGGGCGGCGTGGCCCTGGGCCTGAAGGATTTCTGGCAGCGCGCCCCGGTGCAGCTGGACGTGCGCAATGCGGCCAGCCCAATGGCGGAGGTGACGGCCTGGATGTGGGCGCCCTCGGCCCCAAGCATGGACGTGCGCTCCTACCGCGGCGAAGACGGCATGGACACGCACGAGAAGCAGATCGCCGGTCTGAACATCACCTACGAAGACTACGAGGCGGGCTGGGACTCGGCCACGGGCGTGGCCCGCAGCTCCGAGCTGCAGCTGTGGGTGCTGGGCGGAACGCCCTCGCACGAGGCCTTGTCCGACATGGCCGAGCAGGTGGCGCGTCCGGCGCGCCTGGTGCTCACGCCGCAGCGCATCCATCAATGCGGCGTGTTCGGCGACTGGGACCCGGTCGATGCCGGGACACCGGCGCGCAAGCTGATCGAGGAGCGCCTGGCCCTGCAGCTGGACCAGTACCTGCGTGAAACCGAACAGCACCGCTGGTACGGCTTCTGGTCCTATGGCGACGTGATGCACAGCTACGACCCCGACCGCCACATGTGGCGCTACGACATCGGCGGCTACGCCTGGGACAATTCGGAGCTGTCGACCGACCTGTGGCTGTGGTACAGCTACCTGCGCACCGGGCGCGCCGACCTGTTCCGCTATGCCGAAGCGATGACACGCCATACCGGCGAGGTCGACGTCTACCACCTCGGTCCCTTCAAGGGTTTCGGCACCCGCCACGCGGTGCAGCACTGGGCCGATTCGTCGAAGCAGCCGCGCGTCTCGAACGCGGCCTACCGCCGCATCTATTACTTCCTGACGGCGGACGAGCGCGTCGGCGACCTGATGCGCGAACTGCTTGATTCGGACAAGGACCTGCACAAGGTCGACATCTCGCGCAAGCTGAAGGTGGCGGGCGCGCGGCCGGACGCCTTTATCGGCGCGTCATTCGGCACCGTCTGGGGTTCATTGATCTCGGCCTGGCTGGCCGAGTGGGAACGCAGCGGCGACACCCGCTGGCGCGACAAGATCGTCAATGGCATGAAGAGCATCGCGGCGCTCAAGTACGGCTGGTTCGCGGCCGGCGCGCCCTACGACCACACTACCGGGCGCTTCCACGGCCCCGGCGACAAGCCCTCGTTCTCGAACCTGAACGGCGTGTTCGGCGTGGTCGAGATGAATTCCGAGCTCCTGACCCTGGTCGACGTGCCGGAGTACCGCAAGACCTGGCTGCAGTACTGCCGCACCTACAATGCGCCGAGGGAGGAGGTGGTGGCGCTGCTGGGACGCGATCCGGGCGGGCGCGGCATGAGCGACACCAATTCGCGCATGACCGCCTACGCCGCCTACCAGTTGGGCGACCGGGCGCTGGCGCTGCGGGCCTGGCGCGAGTTCTTCGCCTCGGACTGGCTCAAGCGCGGCAGCCCGCGCCATACGGTGCGCCGCATCGACGGCCCGGCGGTGCTGCGTCCGGTCGACGAGATGAGCGGCATCAGCACCAACGGCTCGGCGCAGTGGGGCCTGGCTGCGATCCAGCACATGGCGCTTGGCGGAGACACGCTGGACGAGGCGGCGCGCGCGGCCGGACTGCTGCCCTGAACGGGGATTCAGTTCTCCAGCTCAACAATAAAGCGGGCGATTCATGCGCAGCGCTCATCAATACCGCAGCTTGCGGTATTGATGCTGCCTCCGCCCTCCTGCCTAGCGGTGCACCAGCACGGGAATCGCGCTGTGCACCAGCACCTTGTGCGTCACGCTGCCCAGCAGCAAACCCTTGACGCCGCGCCGTCCGTGCGAGGCCATGATGATCAGGTCGCACATGCGCTCGCGCGCGGTGGCGATGATGGCCTCGTCGGGATCGTCGGACACGACCTGCACGGCCGTGCAGGGTACGCCGGCGTCGCGCGCCAGATTGGCGATCTCGTCCAGGCGGCGCTGGGCGTGCTGGCGGCTGCTGGCTTCGTACTGCTCCGCGGTCAGTTCCAGCATCTCGGCATCGGCGGTGATGGCCCGGAACGGCGCCGTGGCCGTCATGGCGACGAGCTCCGCCCCGCTTTCCCTGGCGAATTCGACGCCGGCGTCGATGGCGCGTCGGGATGCCTCCGATCCATCGGTAGGTAACAATATGCGTTTGTACATGTCCGGCTCCAGAATAGAAGCGACGCACGCTTCGCGCGGCGCCGATACGCTTTGGAGCATGCTGCCGTCGGCATGTTCTGGGCCATTGCCCGGGTTTTGTGATGCAGATCAAGCGCAGCCCGCTCGTAGCGCCGCTCAGTCCGCTCCCGGCATCCAGTAGTTCGGGTATTGCTCGCGCAGCGCATCCAGTTCCGACAGCGTGCCCGACAGGTGGCGCCGCACCGCCGCCTCGGCCGCGGCGGCATCGCCCTGCGCGACCGCGTCGGCGATGGCGCCGTGGTCCTTCAGGATCTGGTCGGCCTTGCCGTTGAGCGGCAGGTGCAGGCGGCGCAGGCGGTCCATGTTGCCGCTGCGGTGGCGCATCAGGCGCCACAATTCCTCGACGTCGGCCGCGACGTAGAGCTGGCGGTGGAAGGCGTGGTCGACCCGGTAGAAGGATTCCAGGTCGTTCGCCTTGAGCGCCGCGCGCTGCTGGAGCACCAGGCTTTGCAGCGACTGGCCGAGCACCGCGTCGTTCTTCCGGGCCAGCGTGCGCACCACCTCGAGCTCGATCGACAGCCGCAGGAAATGGGCCTGGCGCGCCGAGGCGATGCTGATGCCGCGCACGCGCGTCGCGTGCTGCGGGTAGATGTCGACCAGTCCTTCCTCTTCCAAGCGCATCAGGGCGTCCCGGATGGGAGTGACGGACAGCTCGAAATGCGCCGACAGTTCGTTGCGCGACAGGAGGGTTCCGGGCTTGAGCGTGAGGTTGACGATTTCCTCGCGCAGGTATTCGTACACCTGGACCGCGGCCTGGCGCGATCGGTCGAGGGTGAACGGGCCGCTGAATGCGATTGTTTCCATTGGTGAAGCCTTCAAAGGCTGCATGATTGTTATTCGAAGCTACACGCGGCGCGTGGCGGCGGAGTACCAGTCTGGCTCCTGCCGAATTGACAAGATGCTAGCACATTAGTGCCAGTCGAACGAGGGCGGCCTGGGGTCTTCGGTGGAGGCAGGCCCGGGAAGCCCATTGCGTCCCACTCAGCGACGTGAGCGTTTCTGATCGATGCATATTCTCCCATGCAAACTCGTTATAATGCACTAATACATTAGCGCAATGCGCCCAACATGACACCACGCCTTCTCGCTCTGAGCCTTCTGCTCGCACACGGCCTCGCCCATGCCGCGCCTTTTTCCCTGGACGCCAACGGTCGCCTGCCCGTCATCGTCACCGAGGCGCGCACCACCTTCCGCCTTGCCGGCGAGCTGCTCGGCCGCGACCTGCAGCAGCTGACCGGATTTCCCGCGACACGCACCGACCGCCTGGACGACTGCCGCGAGCGCTGCATCGTGATCGGCGCCATCGGCTCGCCCCTGGTAACCCAGGTCGCACGGGCGATGGGCGTCGACCTGGCGCCCCTCGCCGGCCAGCAGGAGCGCTACATCCGCGCCGCCGGCATGCTGGATGGCCGCAGCGTGCTGCTGGTCGCCGGGGCCGACCGCCGCGGCGCCGTCTACGGCGTGGTGGACGCCTCGCGCGAACTGGGCATCTCCCCCTGGGAATGGTGGGCCGACGTCGCGCCGCGCCGCCGCACCGGCCTCTCCCTGGACGGGGAGCGCCGCCTGTCGCCCGCGCCTTCCGTGGCCTGGCGCGGCATCTTCATCAACGACGAGGACTGGGGCCTGCAGCCCTGGGCCGCGAAGACCTTCGATCCGGCCAGGGACATCGGCCCTGCTGCCTACGCGCGCGTGTTCGAACTGATGTGGCGCCTGAAGGCCAACCTGGTGTGGCCGGCCATGCACGATTCCACCCGCGCCTTCTACACCGTGCCGGGCAATGCCCAGGTGGCGGACGACTACGCGATGCTGGTCGGCAGCTCGCATGCCGAGCCGATGATGCGCAACAACGTCGGCGAATGGAAGAAATCCGACGGCCCCTTCAACTTCTTCAGCAACCGCGATCGCCTGCTCGGCTACTGGCAGGAACGCGTCGACGAGGTCAAGGGTTTCGAGAACGTCTACACGCTCGGCCTGCGCGGCGTGCACGACTCGGCCATGGAAGGCGCAAGCAGCCCGGAACATGCGCGCGACACCGTGCAGCAGGTGGTTAAGCTGCAGCGCGACATGCTCGCCCGCAGCCTGGGCAAGCCGGCATCGAGCATTCCGACCGTGTTCACGATGTACAAGGAGGTGCTGGACTACTACAACGCGGGCCTGAAGGTGCCCGGCGACGTCAGCCTGGTGTGGCCGGACGATAACTACGGCTACCTGCACCAGCTGGGCACGGCGAAGGAACGCGCTCGTCCAGGCGGCAACGGCATCTACTACCACATCTCCTACTGGGGCCGCCCGCACGACTACCTGTGGCTGGGCACGACCCACCCGGCCCTGATCCGCGACCAGCTCGATCGGGCCTGGAGCACGGGCGCGCGCCGCATGTGGGTAGTGAACGTGGGCGACATCAAGCCGAACGAATACCTGACCCAGTACTTCCTCGACGCCGCTTTCGATGCGAGCGTGCTGCGCCAGGACCCGGCGCGTCATCTGCGCGCCTGGGCCGCGCAGGCCTTCGGCCCCGAGCACGGTGCAGAGATCGCCGCCATCCAGCAGGAGTACTACCGCCTGGCCTGGGAGCGCCGCCCCGAATTCATGGGCTGGAGCCAGACCGAACCGACGCGGCCCGTGCGCGGCACGGAGTATGTGCGCAGCGGCGGCGAAGAGGCCGAGCGGCGCCTGGCGGCTTACACCGCGCTGGTGGCGCGCGCCGAGGCCATCGAACAGCGCCTGCCGGCCGAGCTGCGCGACGCATATTTCCAACTGGTGCTCTACCCGGTGCGCTCCAGCGCCAGGCTCAACGAACGCATCCTGAAGCTCGACCTCGCCGCCGAATACGCGCTGCAGCAGCGCCCCTCCTCCGCCTTCTACACCCGCCAGGCGCAGGAGGCGCATGCGGGGCTGCTGCGCGATGCCGCCGCCTACAACGCGCTCGGCGGCGGCAAGTGGGCCCACATGATGGACATCGCGCCACGCCGGCTTCCCGTGTTCGCGGAACCGCTTTATCCGTCCTGGACGGCGTCCGCGCGGCGCGGCTGCGGCCTGGTCTATCCCGCGCCGCATTCGGTCGAGGCGAGCACCCTGGTGCTGCCGGCCGGCCGGGCGGCCAGCCGTACCGTGACCCTGGTCAGCTATGGCGGCGAAGCGGCGGCGTGGTCGGTCGCTCCCGGCGCACAGGGCCTGCGCGCAGGTCCATGGCGGCAGGCTGGACGCATCCAATGGCTACGAGCAGCGCATCACGCTGGACTACGACGGATCGGCCAGGCCGCTGCTGGCGCTCGAATGCGGCGGCAAGCAAATCAAGCTGAACGTGCAGGCGCACAGCGCGGGCGACCAGGCCTTGCCGGGCGAGCGCGAGCGTATCGTGACCCTGCCCGCCGGGAGCGCGGCAGCCGGTGGCGACTGGGAAGCGCAGCCCGGCCTCGGCACCTCGGGCAAAGCCATGCGCGCCCGCCTCGACCTGCCGACGCGCAGCGTCGCGTCGCTCTCCAAGGCCAAGCCCCTCGAATACCGCTTCCAGACCC